>NZ_JAAGPE010000198.1:0-18673 GCF_017104605.1 Burkholderia sp. Ac-20384
ACGAGCGCCGCTTCACCGGTTTCGACGAGCGCATCATCGCGATGTACGCCCGCGGCATGAGCGTGCGCGAGATCCAGGGGTTTCTGGCCGAGCACTATGGCACCGAGGTATCGCCCGACTTCATCAGTTCGGTCACCGACGAGGTGATGGTCGAAGCGCTGAGCTGGCAGAGCCGCCCGCTCGAGACGATGTATCCGGTGGTGTTCTTCGATGCGCCGCGGGTCAAGATCCGCGACGATGGCGTGGTCAGCAACAAGGCCGTGCATCTGGCTTCGGGCATTCAGGCCGACGGCCAGCGCGACGTGCTGGGCCTTTGGATCGAGCAGACCGAGGGCGCCAAGTTCTGGCTCAAGGTGTTCAACGAACTGAAGACGCGCGGCTGCCAGGACATCCTGATCGCCGTGGTCGATGGCTTGAAGGGGCTTACTGAAGCCATCAGCGCGGCCTATCCACGAACCACCGTTCAGACCTGCATCGTGCATCTGATCCGCAACAGTCTGGAGTACGCCAGCTACAAGGACCGCAAGGCATTGGCCGCGGCGCTGCGTCCGATCTACGCGGCCGCCAGCGAAGAGGCGGCAAGGCAGGCGCCTCAAGACTTCGCCGACGGACCTTGGGGCGCGAAGTACCCGACGATCGTGTAATCGTGGCAGCGAGTATAGGAGCACGTCGTACCGTTCTACGTGTTCCCGCCGGAGATTAGACGGGTCGTATATACGACAAACGCCATAGAAAGTTTGAACATGCAATTGCGCAAGATCATCAAGACGCGCGGCCACTTCCCGAATGACGAGGAGGCGATCAAGCTGCTCTGGCTGGCGTTGCGCAACGTGCTGACCAAGACCGTGCGGTCCGCCTTCGACTGGAAATCGGCGATGAACCAGTTTGCTATACTGTTCGGAGACCGATTTATGCAGGCGCGCGGATGACGTGCTGTTCGACCGCCTCGCCCAAAAAAATGCGAACAGGTTCGGTTAGCGACAGGGCTCCCCTTTTTTCGCCAATCTTCCAAGCAGCGCCAACTCCCACGCGTCCTTCATCATCAATCGGGCAGCGTCTGCTTCGCCTTTTTGAATCAATCTTCGCCATGATCCGCCTCGTTTCTATCTTTACGGCCCGACAATTGGCCATGGCCAGCCACGCTCGCTGTCGGCTCGATTTCCGTCCCGGTCGCCCGTGATCCGAGCGAAATCTTTGATACTCGCAGAGCTGACGATTTCCAATAGGGTCCGCCGGATCCGCTTGATCTTGATAAAGGAGTACGTATGTTGCCATGCGTAAGCAATGCGCCCGGGACTAATCAGGCAGAATTCGCCACCGAAAACAGGGCCAGCGGCGCCGGCGCGATCGTTAAAAACATCTCCATCTTCTTCCTCTCTTGACCCCCACCTCCAGGGATTGAGACGGATGCCGTTAGGCGCTGGTCTAGCGTCACAAGCCGACGGTGCATCTACTATGAACCCCGACAAGGCGTTGGCGGCGGGAAATTGCCGAGCAAATCGCTACTACCAAGGAACAGGCAGCAACGAGGCTGCCGATCGCCGAGCAAACGGCATGGACCCGAGTAACAAGTCCGGATCCAGTGTAGCTACCGCGATCCAGAAAGGCTTCGTGAAGTTCAACAGCCCGGAAAGCGAAGCTCGCTTCCGTCAGTCGGCTGCTTCTCATTTTCACTTTACTAAACTCAAGTCCCCTCCTGAAGGAACGCGCATCATGAGTGCCAGACACTACGCCCTACTCGCTGCCCATGACGACAGTCACCCTACGCTTCTTCGAGCATTCCTCCCTACAGGATCGCTTGGGCTTGAAGTGGATCCCGACTCCATGCCGGAGAATGAATCATTTAGAAGTGCATAAAAGTTTGATCAAGGTTACGTTCTCCCGTCGAAAAAGGCGCCGATCACGGTAACTCGTGCGAGCGAGGCTTTCAAGGATCATTTCAACCATCACCCGTATCGCCCCGTGCTGCATGTCAATACGGTCATTGACTCAGCTACTGCTGCCACAATGCTTCGCGAAGAGCAGACAGACTCGGACACCGATTTTCCGCGGGCGCCGTGGTTGCGCAAGGAATAACTGCTCGGCGCCAGCAAGTTCCCGAATCCAGAAGGCTCCCGCTGGAAATCGACCACGTACGTTCGATTCGGCGGGAAATTGTGAATCCAAGTCCACGCCATTCCTGTAACAAATATATGTCTTCTTCCAGCAGAATTTCTAGTCGGTCGAGCACTCCGTCAGGACTCGATTGCCACGACAGCGCGCAGCGCAGTGATTTCACGAACATGGCGCGCAACCGTCCGCATCCCGGGTCTCACGGAGAAGGGGCGCCTCATATCGAGCAACTTCGCTCACTGCGGGCGGCACGGCGCGATTCGAGCTCCGAGCGCAGTATCGGTAGCGCGAGCGACAGCAGTAGCGAATCGAGCCGTTCCTCGTCAGGGAGCGAATTCGATAGAGGGCGGCGGCAAGCCGCCCGGGATATCTACGAGATGCACCGCCTGTTCCACGGTACGAGCGTCGGCAACGGTATACGGAAAACCGGCTTCAGACTTGACGCAAAGGAACGCGGCCGGACGGAAATGGGATATGAGGCCGATGTCGAGCGCGAACTCGACGAAGGTTTTCTGGAGCGTGGCGCCAGGCACCATTTCTTTACGAGAGACGCAGAAGTCGCGGCCAGAGTCGCATATGACGTAAGCGTAGTGCGAGACAAGGATCCCGAAATCGTTCGCATACTCGGCGCGGCAGTTGCGTATCCGTTCGAGCTCGACCCGGACGGCGACAGTACGTCCTGGCGTACCGACCATGATATCGATCCCGCTTTCGTGCTCGGATCGAAGCGTGCACCGGCGCACGATGGAGAAAAGGTGGTGTTTCAGGGACTGTTGCAACACCATGAACCCGCGCGCTTCCAGCATGTGACGGAAGACGAAGCAGGACGGCTTTTGAAAACCGTGCAGAGCGATTCTGATAGCGACAATTTTTCCGTCGATTCTCTGAGCGATCCGTTCGATGGTCTTCTGTCGTCGGACGAAGAATAAAGAGCCATAAATTCATCAACTTAGTCATCCTCACTCTGCTCTCAAAGAGTTGGTGCCAGCCGAATTCGCCCGTCAGCTGGTGCCTTCATCGGATTCGACTGAACCCGAACGCCGCAAAACTCGCTCTAGACCCGGTCCGGGAAACCCAAGCGGATCAAACGGACCGGTCACCTACGCTCGGCACTGTCCAAGAAATCCAAGCGGTTCAGCACCGGTTCTCTCGTCCCAGCTCACTTATCGATAAACTGCGGGCGCGAACCCGGCAACCACCAGCAAGACAATTCAGGCGTTCAAACCAGTGGCGCCGGCGGCCACCGCGGTCGTCCCAACCGCAAGCCTCCTCAAAGCGATCCTCGTCCCGATCCTGAGCACCATGTGGGCGAAGCGCGCGGCACGGGCGGGTGGCATGCATTCGGCGCCGATCGCAGCACGGCACGCCGATCGATCACGAAGGGCACGTGTGACAAGCGCCGCGGTGCCCATCACCCTATACGGCTCACCGCATCAACGACACCAGCAGCGGTGCCAGAATAGCGGTCAACACGCCGTTCATCCCGATCGCCAACCCGCCGAATGCGCCGGCGGTTTCGTTGATCGCCAGCATGTGGGCCGTTGTCAGTCCATGACCTGCCGTCCCCGCGGCAAGCCCCTGTGCACGCGCATCGGTCACGCGCATCACGGCCGAAACCACGCGTATGAGCAGGACGCCCATGATCCCCGTTAACAGCGTGAAGGTCGCGGCTAACGCTGGGCTTCCACCGATGCCAGCCGATATGCTCATCGCGATCGGCGTGGTGGCCGAGTGCGCGATCAGAGAGGTCGTGACCACCGGGGCCGCCCCCGAAAACTTGCCGATCAGCAATGCCGCGCCCGCCGACACGACCGAGCCCGCGATCAACGCCGGAACAAGGGCCGCCGCTGTACGGCGGATATGGTGTCGATTGCAGTACATCGGCAACGCAAGCGCCACCGTCGCAGGCCCGAGCAGGAAATGCACGAATCTCGCGCCCGCGAAGTAGTTGTCGTACGGGATATGCGCCGCCTTCAACAGAACCACGAGCAGCAGCACCGACACGAGCACCGGATTCGCAAGCACATTGCCCTTCGCGAGCTGGTTTACCGACAATCCGATCTGGTAAGCAGCCAACGTGGCCAGCAACCCCCAAACGGGGGTCTTCAACACACTTTGCATGAAGTTCGCAATCGTCATTCTGACGTTTCTCCGTCGTGGACGAGCCGGGTCAACCGGTCCATCATCCATGCAGTGGTCGCCAGCCCGAGCGCTGTGGATACCGAGATGGCGAGCGCTATGCGCCACCAGTCCGCCTCGAGCAATTCGAGCCCGGTCACAAGACCGGTGGCAGCCGGCACGAACAGAAGCGCTAGCCATGACAGCAGGTTGCGGCCCAACCCGTCCAGCTCCGGCGACGGTCCGCCGCACACGGTCAACCACGCGAGCAGCAGCAGCATGCCAATCAGCGGCCCCGGCACTCCCACGTGTGTGATCGTTGCCAACGTCTCGCCGATGAACTGGAACAGCAAAAGCGTCGAAATGGCCGTCAACATACCAGGTACTCCGCGATGCGCCACCCGCTATCGATATGGGTTGCGAATGATTTCGTCACGCAATTTTCACCAGATCGGTGATCTCGATCGACGCCCGACCGTCGAGTATGGCCGTCAGTTTCCGAAAAGCGTCCGCGTTGCTGTGCACTTTCAGAGCCTGCGCGTCGCGCCATTGCTCCACCATCACGAAGCGCCCGGGTTTCGACGGATCGCGGTGCAGGTCGTACTGAATGCATCCCGGCTCGATGCGTACCGAGGGCACAGCGGCCTGCAGCGCCTGCTCGACAGTATGCGCATGCTCGGGTTCAGCGGTAATTACCGCGATGATGAATTTGGCAACCGTGAATATGAATCTCCGTTCAGCATCGCGATCAAGTGGAACGCGATGCCTGATGAAGGGTTCGCCCCCGCGCGGCATCCGCGACGTAGCCTGGCCGATCCGGAATACGACCTCGCCCAGACTCGCCCAACGAGGCTGATGATGCGCCTGCGCCGTATGCCGTCATAGCCAGAAAGAACGACATCAGTTTCAAAATTCGATTCAAAAATCTGTGCCTCACCGCGAAGCCGCGCGACTCAAGCTAGATAGGTCGCCAGCCGCTGCATCAGGAAATCGCGTAGTTCGTTGACCGTCGGCGACAGCATCGTCCGGTGCGCACAGACGAGATGCAGCGGCGCGCCCTCTCCTTCGAATTCGCTCATTGCCGCATCGAGGTGACCAGCGCGCAGATCCTTCAGCACGTCGAGCCTCGACTTGTAGGCGATGCCGAGCCCGGCCACCGCCCAGCGCCTGACCAGTTCGCCGTCGTCGCTACTGCGGTTGCCACGCACGTTGACCACGTCGGGCTTGCCGTCGCGAAAGAAGGTCCAGCGATCGTGCAGGCTGTCGCTCAGCGCGAAGCACAGACAGTTGTGTTTCTGCAGGTCGGCGGGCTTCTCGGGGCGGCCGTACCGCGCGAAGTACGCCGGCGATGCGCACAGCACACGCCGGTTGTCCGGCGCCAGAGGCAACGCGACCAGGGTGGAATCCTCCGGCACGCCGTAGCGGATCGCCAAGCCGATCGGTGCGCGGAACATGTCGGTGATGTGATCGCCGATGCGAACCTGCATCGATACGCCCGGATGTTGTGCCTGAAATTCGTCCAGCCATTCGAGCAGAACGTTGCGGCCCAGGTCCGACGGAATCGACAGCGAAACCGTGCCGCCAATCATCTTCCGGCTGCGGGCGACGGCGTCGTAACCTGCCTCGATCTGCTCCATTACGTTGCGCGCATATTGCAGATAACACTCGCCATCCGGCGTGAGCCTCAGGCTGCGCGTCGAGCGCGCGAGCAGACGCGTCCCGAGTTCCGACTCGAGCCGCTTCAACCCGACGCTGGCGACGGCCGGCGTGAGGTCGAGCTGGCGCGCCGCAGCCGACAGGCTGCCGTTGTCCGCAGCGAAGAGAAAAATCCGCAAGTCCTCCAGTCTGATCATCGAAGCTGGTTCCTCTTTTTTGGCCGGCAGCACCGGTCATCATCGCTTGGGAAAGAGCGCTGCCCGACCGGAACCGGACGCTCGTCATTGTCAAAATTTGCGCAACACTGAATGTGCCGTCCCTGCCTGTTTCCCTCCCAACCGGCCAACCATAATCGAATCCAGGCATTCATCGCGCCGCTATCGCGCTATTTTCATTCACGACCGGAAAAAAACCGTGATGCGCACTTTCAAAAAATATCGTTTGATCATCGTCGTTGCTGCCGCCATCGGTAGCAACGTTTCCGTCACCGCGGCAGCATCCTCGTCCGCACCAGCCGCACAGTCGGCGGAACTCACCGTCGTTCGTGCGAACACCCGGATGCCTTGGAGCGCTGTCGCGATCGACTCGCGCGGCCGCTTTATCGTCAGCGCGCCACGCTGGACCGGCAATACCGGGCCCGCAGTCGCCATTGCCGAAAAGAATGGCGAGCTGAAACCTTACCCGAATGCTGCCTGGAACGATTGGCAGCCGGGCAGCGATGCCGGACACGTATTCGTCAGCGTCAATGCGATTCACGAAGACGAACACGGTGACCTCTGGATCGTCGACACCGGCTCGCCCGAGTTCGGCGGCACGCCGGTTGCCGATGGCACCAAGATCGTTCACATCGACCCGCGCACCGATAGCGTGAAGCGCATCTACACGTTCCCGAAGGAATCGATCCGCGCGCATACCTATGTGGACGACATCCGCGTCCACGGACGCCACGCTTATCTGACCGACGCCGGCGAGGGCGCCATTCTCGTCCTTGATCTGGAGGACGGCAGCGTGCGGCGCCGCTTCGACGGCATGCCGTTCACACGTGCCCGCTCGAACGACACGATCGTCGTCAACGGCAAGGTACTGACCGGCGGCGACGGCCTGCCGCTGCAGGTCAATGCAGATCCGCTCGAACTTAGCCCTGACGGCCAGACCTTTTATTTCGGTCCGTTGTCGGGCCCGCTGTCACGGATCGCAACCCGCTGGCTCGACGACGATTCGCTCGGTGACGACGCGCTGGCACAGCACGTCAGTACGTGGTTCGACAACCCGCCGGTGGGCGGCACCGCAATGGGCGCCGACGGCAGCCTGTACTACACGCCGCTCGCCGACAACTCGCTGATGCGGCGTGCACCAGACGGTACGATTTCGACGCTCGTGCGCGACACACGATTGCACTGGGTCGACGCACCGTATGTCGACGGCAAAGGGCACATCTATCTGCCGGTCCCGCAAATCGACGGCGCGGCGGTATTCAACCATGGCCAGTCGGCGATCCGCTTCCCAGTCGAACTTTACCGGGTGAAATTGCCGGCCGGCCTCCGTTAACGCCGTCTGCATGAGGTTCGCCGCGATCTCACGTCGCGGCGTTCCATCAGCCGGGCTATCCAACTTCGGGACGTTCCACGATGACCACGCAAACAGCAGTCCGTCTTGTCACGATCGATCTGTCGTTCCACCGCGCCGCATCCGGCGTCATCCGCTCGATTCTCGCCAGACACGGCGTGTCCGTGGTCGAATCCGTCGCGCCTCACGAACAGGCCTTCGAGCAGCTTCGCGACGGTACCGCCGACATGCTGTGCAGTGCGTGGCTGCCCTACAGTCACGACGTCTATTTCGCGCCGATTGCCGAGCAGTTCGAGAAGGTCACTGTTCTTTATCGCCCTTATGCGTACTGGGGCGTACCCGGTTATGTACCGGAAAACCTCGTTGCCTCGATCGACGACTTGCGCAAGCCCGAAGTCGTCGAACGCATGGAAAAGCGCATCCAGGGCATCGGGCCGGGTGCAGGAATCAGCCGGTTTTCACGTACGGCGCTGGTCGACTATCGTCTTGCCGAGCTCGGATACCGATTCGAGAACGGCTCGCTCGACGATTGTGTCGGCGCATACGAGAAAGCCGTCGCGCAGCGCAAATGGGCCGTGGTGCCGCTCTGGAAACCGCAGTATCTGCACGAGAAGCATGACATCCGGCAGTTGAAGGACCCGCTGGGCGTGATGGGCGGCGCGGATGAAGCGACGCTCGTCGCAACACACAGCCTGATGCAACAGTTGCCTGCGGAGGCCGTACTCGAACTCCGCGACACGACACTCGGCAACGACAGGGTGTCACACCTCGATTATCTGATCTCGCACCGCCACGCGTAGCAGCCTTGCTCCGCGTGATGTGCGCTTCAAGCGAACTAGAGCCGTGCCTGATCCGGGCTTCATCCGTCATTCACCCCCCCGATCCGGGCGAGCGGCAAATGGCAGACCGGGCCGGATCGGCGAGGGATCAAAGGGCCGCCGAAGCGGCCGCGCGCCAGTCCGGCACAAGATGCTCATGCTGCTCCTCGTGCTACTCGTCGTCGTCCCAATTCCCACGGCAACTCGAATGCAGTGTTCAGTCCAGCTGCGTTGATCCGCCATCTCCTCGTCCATAGACTGAACATCGCCACATGCACGAACGACAAACGGCATTGCCGAAACTTCGCTCGACCTTTTCGTCGCAAGGTCATGTCGTCACAGTGCAATCCAATTTCATGCGATGAACTCCAAGGAGAAAAAAATGAAGCTCACGTCAAACACCATCTTCATTACCGGCGGTACTTCGGGCATCGGGCGTGCGCTGGCTGAAGCACTCCACCAGCGCGGCAATCAAGTCATCATCGCCGGCCGACGCAAGACGCTGCTCGATGAGATCGCGGCCGCCAATCCCGGCCTCGACACCATCGAGCTCGATGTCGGCGACGCCGCGCAAATACGCAGCGCGGCACAGAACCTAATTGCGCGCCATCCGTCGCTGAACGTCGTGATCAACAATGCCGGTATCATGCCGTTCGACAATGCCGCCGGCGTACTAGACGACGAACAAGCTGTACGCCTGGTCACTACCAATCTGCTGGGGCCGGTACGTGTCAGCGCAGCCTTTGTCGAGCACTTGAAGCGGCAGCCGAAAGCGTACATCATCAATAACAGTTCGGCACTCGCCTTCGTTCCGCTGGCCTCGACTGCACTCTATTCGGCCACCAAGGCAGCGATCCATTCATACTCGATGTCGCAGCGTTTCGCGCTGCGCGAAACAAGCGTGCGTGTTCTCGAAATTGCTCCCCCATGGGTCGACACCGATCTGATCCACAAGAGCGGGGACCCACGCGCAATGCCGCTCGACGCATTCATCAGCGAAACGCTTGAGAAACTGGCGACGGCCACGACGGAAGTCATCGTCGACGTAGCGCAGCCGATCCGTAACAACGTGGGCCCCAATGAACATGCATTCGTCAACCAATTCAACCAAGCAGTGCACGACAATCCGATTCCGATCGCTTGACGCGGCATAATGGTCCGATTCATCCCGATGCCCGGGCGTTGCCTGTACAACACCCGGGCGTTCGCACGCGGTCGGCCCATGGTCGACACGACGCTTCCCGCCTGTCGACCCGTACGATCCTGCATCGGCTCAGGAGAACCGTTGCACTTTAGCGCCTGCACTGACTCCTCTTTGCCATGGTTTCATCGGTCACGACATGCCCATTGCATCACCGCATCATGATCCCTGTACGCTGAGAGTCCGGCTTCGCCGGCTTCACAAATAAACGCCCGGGGGTCGTTTTGCACGGATCCCCGGGCGCCGGACATGCGTTGCGCGCTTAGTTCAGCGTGGCAAGCAGCAGATTGAGTCCTTCGGACAAAAGCGGATGCGCGATGATCGAATCGCGGACCGTCTGATACGAAAGGTCGCCGAGCATCGCCATTTGGACAGCAGTCGTCACATCGCCAGCACCGGCGCCGACCATCGTAAAGCCGACGATTCGATCTGTCTCGGCATGCACCAAGACCTTCATGAATCCGCGAGTGTTCCCGTTTGTACGGGCACGGGGAACCGCAGCCATGGGCAACTTCGCAACACGTACCGTAAGCCCCTTGACCTTGGCCTCGGTCTCGTTCAGACCAATACGCCCCAGCTCTGGATCGATAAAGAGCGCGTACGGAATCGTGCGATTCGCGGTGCTGGCAGAACGTCCTTCGAGGTTAGCCTTCAGCACCCGGTAGTCGTCAAACGACGCATGCGTGAACATCGGTGTACCAGCTACCTCGCCGATCGCCCATGTGCGTTCTGCAGTCGTTGCCAGTTTTTCGTCGACCTTGATGATCCCTCGCGTGTCCAACTCAACGCCCGCAAGATCGAGACCGATTGCCTCGGTCTGCGGCTTGCGGCCGGTTGCGACCAGCAGGTGGGAACCCTCGACGACTCGACCGTCGGCCAGCTCGACAGTGACGTGCTCGCCGCTCTTCCCGCGAACGTTCGAGATGCGCGCCTGGAGTTCGAGCCTGATTCCATCAGCTTCGAATGCTTGCTGAATTTCGTTGCTGACATCTTCGTCTTCCCGCATCGCCACCCGCGGCGCGTCGTTGATCAGCGTGACGGCACTCCCGAGCCGCCGGAACGCCTGCGCCACTTCCAGACCGATGTAACCGCCGCCGATTACGACGAGCTGGCTCGGAAGCTGATCGAGGCGGAGTGCCTCGACATGAGTCAGCGGCTGCGCGTCGCGCAGACCGGGAACGTCGGGAATCTGGGCGACCGTGCCCGTATTGATATAGACGTTTTCGCCTTCGTAGATTGTGTCGCTGCCGTCCGCCGTACGGACGCTGATCGTGCGCGGTGCAATGAACCGGCCGGTGCCGATGATCAACTCCAGGCCGGATTTTTCGAAGGCCGCGCGATTGATCTTCACCATGCCGTCGACCACGCTACGCACATTGTCGGACACGTGCGTCATGTCGGCCTTGAGCGATGCATCACCGGA
Organism: Burkholderia sp. Ac-20384; assembly: GCF_017104605.1. Lineage (NCBI taxonomy): Bacteria > Pseudomonadati > Pseudomonadota > Betaproteobacteria > Burkholderiales > Burkholderiaceae > Burkholderia > Burkholderia sp. Ac-20384. The sequence continues at coordinate 10,895 of NZ_JAAGPE010000198.1, forward strand.
CGCTAGACGCCATCCATGGACCTGCCGGGCATTCTGGATCAGTGTTTTGCTCGGAATGCACGCCACATTGATGCACGACCCGCCAATCATGCCGCGCTCGATGAGCGCCACGCGTTTTCCCTGGCGCGCCATATCCATCGCGAGGGTTTTTCCGCCCTTCCCGCCCCCAAGAAAGAGATATTCGTAGTGTTTTACATCAGACATTTTTTAACTCCTAAAGTGGTCCATACGATTGATCACGTGCGACTTTAATCAAACAGGATCCTTCGTTGACGACACGACCTCAACAGGGTCGCAAAACCGGCACCTGCGACGGGAAATCGTCGCAGGCACGAGAGTCGGACAGACAAGCATTGCGGACGCCAGAATTAAACCATGCAATAAATAATAAACTTTTATTTGCATCCGTGGATAATATACTTTTAACTAGGCGGTTTTTATATTGTCAAAAGGAAGGATCCGACAATTACGTTGGTTTGATGCCATACAAACCAACGTATAGGCCGACGCAAGCCGCGTCGATCCGTCTGAACCGGGTGTGGGTCGGGCGCAGTGCTGGCAGCGCGATCCACGGCACCTGCCGCCGTCGACTGGACGGCCATTCATCCGACAGTGAGATTCATCACCGACTTTCCCACAATGGGCGACACCGCAGCCGCCCATTCCACTTTTCGTCGTTGCGGCCGAGCGGGCAGCCGGCTCCACATAGCCCAGCGGAGGATTCCCACTGGCTTGCGAGGCGACCACGTATGGCGGACGGCTTCCTGCGGATTCGGTCATCGATTCAACCTCCCGATGCACGGCAACATCCGACACTCCACGAATTTCGCGATGTGGCAGGCAGCATGTGAAGCCAGAATCGGCAGCCTGTACTAAACAGTAAAAATCCTAAACCCACACATGCTTACATCCGGTAAAATTGGCAGGCCCATGATCGCTGCCTGTCGGATCGCCGTCCTTGGGAACACAAAGCGTCGCACCGCATTGTTGCTGCGGGACCCAACTTGAATGGTGGGTACTATTACTGATGCCAACTTGTATGGGACACGTATCCGCATCGCCACCGGCTGCCAGATCATGGATTTCATCTGTGAACACAGTGATGCGAAATACACGCCGGCACCCGTTTCGACTGGCCGTGCCAAGCCAGACACTGGGCGTGCTCATGACACTTGGCGGGACATGTTGCTGCAGCCGACATGCAGCATCTCCTTCGACCCTCCGGAGAATTTCTTGGAACTCAACGCTACCGGACTACCCGATCCCTTACCGGTGGCTGCCACGATCGATGCAGCCCGAGCAGATCGCATTTGCAGGCGGCTCGCGCTGCGTGTCCTGCCGATCTTCATGTTTGCGTATCTCGCTTCCTACATCGATCGGGTGAATGTCAGTTTCGCCAAACTGCAGCTCGGACAGGACCTCGGATTTACCGATGCTGTTTTCGGTTTTGGCGCCGGTACGTTCGCGCTGGGCTATGTGTTATTCGAAGTTCCGAGCAACATGATATTGCAAAAGGTCGGCGCGAAGCGCTGGCTTACTCGCATAATATTGGCATGGGCAATCGTATCGGCACTGACGACGCTGATTGCCACACCCAAGCAGTTTTATGTGATGCGCTATCTGCTCGGCGTCGCGGAGGCCGGGCTCGTTCCCGGCGTCGTTTATTATATTTCGCAGTCGTTCCCACGCTTCCACCGGGCCCGAATACTGTCGGTATTCTATGCAGCACTCCCGATGGCAGGCCTTATCGGATCACCCATGAGTGGATTCATCATGGAATTTTTCGACGGCCTTTTGAATCTCGCCGGGTGGAAATGGATGTTGATCATCGAGGCGATCCCCGCTTTCGGCGCCGCAGTCCTGTGCTGGAAATACCTGGAAGACGACGTCACCGAAAACAGCTACCAATCCGAATCGGATCGCAACTACCTGATCAGCGCGCTTGAAGAAGATCGGGCGATAGCCGCGTCGGCCAATCAGAACAACATTTTCACCAGCCTGCTGTTCTGGGTTTTCGGAATCATCTATTTTCTCGATGTCTTTGGAATCTATGGCTATACACTCTGGGCGCCCACGATCATCAAATCGCTGGGCGTCGAGAGAAATTTCCTGATCGGGCTCCTCGCGGCGCTGCCGAACGCGGCGGCCGTTGTCGTGATGATGATTGCCGGCCGGTACGCCGATAGCCGCCGGGAGCGCAGGCTGCTCGTGGCCGCATTGTTCCTGATGGCCGCGGCGGGCCTTATCCTTGCGCTTATCTGGCACGGTACGTTTTGGCTGAGCATAGCGGCACTCTGTATTGCCAATGCGGGATTACTGTCGATCCCTCCAATCTTCTGGGGCATGCCAACTGCCGTTCTCGGCCCTCGCAACGCCGCGAGCGGCATCGCGTGGATCAGTGCCATCGGAAATATCGGCGGCTTCTTCGGTCCCTATGTCGTAGGCCTGTTGAGGCAATCCTCCGGCAGCTTCGTGCTACCGATCTATTGCATCATCGCATGCCTACTGCTCGGGCTGATTCTCACGCTTTCGTTGCCGAAGCACCTAGTCAATAACTGAGCGTAGGGCAACGCCCCCCACTGTGCGAGTGTGGTGTGATGGCGAAATGCCGGCAGGGCGGATTGCCGCTCCACGCCGGCATCGCACTACTGATCTCGACATCTGACCGCACAACCGATCGGCGACCGACACGCGTCGCGCAGTACGTCGGTTCAGTCATCGGCCGGGCCGATACCCAGTAGTTTCGCCCTCAGCACAAATTCGGCTAGCGAGCGCACCTCCATCTTGCGCATCGCATTCCCGCGGTGAATCTTGACAGTGATCTCGCTCAACCCCATTTCGCCAGCGATCTGCTTGTTTAGCAGCCCGCGCGCGACGAACCCCATGACTTCGCGCTCCCGCGGCGTCAGCGCTTCGTAGCGACGCCGCATCTCCGCGACCCGTCCATCCGTCTTGCGGCGCGCCTCGTGCTTCAGCAGCGCGCTCTCCACAGCATCCAACATTTCCTGATCGCGGAACGGCTTCGAAAGAAAATCGAGCGCTCCATTCTTCATCGCCTTGACCGACATCGCAACGTCGCCGTGCGCCGTAATAAAGATGATTGGCAGCCCCATGTCGCCGGCAATGATCTGCTCCTGCAATACCAGGCCGCTCTGGCCCTTGAGCCGTACATCGAGAATCAAGCAACTGGATACGTCGGGTTTGTCGAACGCCAGAAATTCCTGCGCTGAACTGAAAAGCTCGACACGCAGCCCGACGGAGCGAAGCAACATGCCAAGCGCCGACCGCATCGATTCGTCGTCGTCGACGACATAGGCAATGGATTGCTTGACTACCGAGCCAGCCGCATCATTCATCGGCAACCTCGCCATTGATCGGCAAAACGAACCGCATGGTTGTACCTTTTTGCTCGCGCGATTCGGCCCAGATACGACCGCCATGTGCGTCCACAATGGACCGGCAGATCGACAGTCCCATCCCCATACCCTCCTTTTTAGTCGTGAAAAATGGCGTGAACAACATGCTCGCATCCGCTTCACTGATACCGTGCCCGGAATCCTCGATCGCGACGAGCGCCTGATCGCCCTCGCATCGCTGAACCGCGACACTCAGCCGTCGCGTGCGATCTGTCACGACGATCATCGCTTGGATCGCGTTCATCAGCAAGTTGATGAGGACCTGCTGGATTTGCACGCGATCACCGGTAATCCACAGCAGCGACTGTGAAAATGACAGCGACACTTCGACATGGTGACTTTGCAGCTCTCGTCGCACCAGATCGACCGACTGTTCGATCAACGCGACGAGGTCAATCGACACCGGATCCGGATCTCGCCGCTGCGCCATCGTGCGGATCTGGCGAATGACCTGGGTCGCGCGCTTCGCATCATGAGTCATTTGCCCTAGCGCGTACTGGACCTCGGCCAGATTGGGCGGCGTGCGCTTCAGCCAGCGCACCCCAGCCTCGCCCGCTGTAACGATGGCAGCGAGCGGCTGCGTGACTTCATGTGCGATCGACGCGGCCAGTTCGCCGAGCATTGTCAGACGCGTCACGTGCGCAAGCTCCGACCTAGAGCGCTCGAGCGCCTGTTCGGCCAGCCTGCGCTCTTCGATGTCCGTATTGACGCCATACCATCGAACGATCTTGCCGTCGGCGTCGCGCATCGGCGCTGCGCCGATGATCATGCATCGATAGTCGCCGTTGCCCAAGCGCACGCGTACGGTCACTTCGAAACTGCTTCCGGTGGATATACCCTGGCGCCATGCGGCTTCCAGCACACCGATATCTTCGGCATGGATGATATCGCGCCAGACGTCCTTGCCGCTGGTGATCTCCACACCGCAATCCGACCAGCGCCGGTTCAAATAAACGATTCGACCGTCATTTGATGTACTCCAGACCATCCCCGGAATCGCGTCGATCGTTGCGATCAGTTCCTCTTTCTGCTGGCGCAGTTCCGCCTCCAGAAATCTAGCCTGGGTCACGTCGCTGTCGGTCGAAAGAATCGCAACGGGATCGCCCGATTTGTCCCGCGATACCGTCCAGCGGCTGGAGATGATGCGTTTCGTGCCGTTCTTGCAGGCCCGAGCAAACTCTCCCTCCCAGCTACCGTCCTGGATGGTCATTTTCAGCAAATCGGCCAGCGGCAGCGGTGACTCGGTGGCCGTGAGCCCGTGGAGCTCCTTGCCGACCGCTTCGGCCGCGCTCCATCCGTAAAGTCGTTCGGCGCCGCGGCTCCAAAAGCTGATACGGCCATCCAGTCCGCACATGACGACCGCATCGTGCGTTAGGTTAAGCAGAACGATCTGCTTTTGCAGCGTGATTCGGCTGCTCTGGTTGCGCAGCGCCAGTGCAGACACCGTGACGATGGCAAGCACGCTCAATCCGCAACGCGCTAGCGAACTGATCGCAGTCTGATCGCTTTGCGCCAGAAGAAAACCCAGGACTGTCAGCGATACGCACGACCAGGCCACCGCAACCGTGACGGGCTGGGACGCAACGGACGCGACCAGTAGTACTACGACGACGTAGAGAACGGCCACCGCGACGTCAATTGGCGTAAACGCGTCGGCGATAAAGATGCAGACACCGAGGAGCGTGGCGACGAGATAGACGACCCGCTGCCTTCTCTGCAAAACCTCGTCGACATTGTCGCCGAGCACCATCGCGCCCCTGCTCACGTTGACACGGGAAGCAAATCCGGCGCTGGCGGCGCTGCGTTCGCTCCTGAGGCGATCATCATCCATATGGCCTTTTGCTTCAAAACGATAGGCGGCGGATCTTCTTCATGCGCCCGACGAACCGATATGTTCGAGACGCAGCTCGATTTGAACCGGGTCGACCGGCTTACTGAACACGCAAATCGCGCCAAGCTTCATTGCCTGCCGGTACATGGCTTCGGACGGAAATGAGGTAATGAAAATGACGGGGGGCGCAGCCCCCTTTTCAAGAAGAACTTCGTACATTTCCAAACCTGAAATACCGGGCATTTGAACATCCGAAATGATACACGCAACATCTAGGATTTGATCGGCATTCAGGAACGCTTCGCCCGATTCGTAAACCCTGACCTCCCATCCGAGCGAGCGCACAAGGCTTCCAGTGGCCACTCGGACCGATTGGTCGTCGTCGATGATCGAAACAACTGATTGGTTTAGCATAAGAGCAACGTCCCTTACCTCCATGCAAAAGGATGGCGCAAATTCGAGCGCCCAGCGTCGATGCCCCGTGCGAATGATAGTTCCCAGCCGGGATCGCGAAAACTATACATATGTATGAGCATGCTTCCGCCGGCGTCATGCGGTGGCCAAAAGTGCGACCTGATACCCTCTGACATGGCGGCGCCGAGACATTCCGTCTCCCGGACGCCGAGTCCCTGTACCCGTCATGGCCGTCCTCACGCCCTCAATGCTTCGTCATACACATCACACACGGTGCGCCAACGGTTCGGGGCCACTGTGTCGCATCGATACCCCGCCCACATGGCTCGCGTTTGCTGCCCAGCGCGACGGCACCTCGAACGATTCGACCAGCGGCCGCATCCGCGACCTAGAATCGTCCGGGCCCTGCCGCTGCAGTTGCGCCTGAATCCAATCGAGAAAGGCGCGAACGGACATCGGAATATGCTTTCTGTCGCTATAGAGCACCGATATTGGCTGCGGCGGCGGGCTGTTTTCTTCGAGGATGCTCACCAACCGGCCAGCGGCGATATCCCCAGCCACCATGCGCTTGCACACCTGCACGATACCGACTGCGTCGACTGCATAACGAATCGCCGATCCGGCGTCATTGACGGAGATGCGCTCGGGAAGCTTCATCCGCACCTCCTCTCCGCCCACCGTATATCGAAATTCACGCGTCGGCCCGAAGCGCCGCGGCGTGTAGTGAATGATTTCGTGATCACGGAGCGCATCGGGATCCCGCGGCACCCCGCGCCGCGCCAGATAGGCGGGGCTCGCGACTGTCAGTGCGTGAAACCCGCCGACGCGCCGGCTACGAAACGACGAATCCGCGAGCTGGCCGACGACGACTGCGCAATCCACGCCGTTTGCAATGAGACTCTCCGGATCACCGCCCACATTGACGCGCATCGCGACCTCAGGGAACGCGGTCCGGAACTCGGGAACAAATGGCAGAATCGCATGAGCGACTTCCTGGTCGACGTCCACGGTCAACTGGCCGCGCGCTACCCTACCCGCCCCGCGGAGCTGCTCCTTCATTTCGTCGATCTCGCCCAGTATCCGCTCGCAGTGCTCGAAATACTGAATTCCCTCCTCCGTCAAACGGATGCAGCGAGTCGAGCGCTGCACCAGTGTCGCGCCAAGGTGTGCCTCCAATTGGCGCACAAGGGTGCTGGCCGATCCAGCACTGGTACCGACAATTTCAGCCGCCGCGGTAAAGCTGCCCACGCGTGCGATATGAGCGAAGATCGCCATTGCCTGCAGGATTCGGTCCATACTTTTCTCCGGAATTCGTGAGTGAGGAAAGACGGAACTAGTCTATTTAACAGCGGTCGTTCACTCCATTACCTCGTGGGAGTCAACGTTACATACGATGGTATTAACGCATTAATTCATTGCCGCGCGAACGCGCCGACAAGGCCGCGCCAGACATTGCGCTGCCGATGAGACGCGGGCTTGCGAATCGCTCCGCGGTCTATAAGGAAAGGAAGAGTTGGCAGGCAGGTACGGCGAGTGCCGGCATGGGCAATTGCCTGTAGTGACATGCATTCCCGCCGACAGGGGTGTCAGAATTTCCGTGTTCAAGGCGAGTTGAGATTCACACGGATGGTCGAACGAACCTATCCTCGTAGAGGATGGCGAATTGGTTCATGGCCGCTTTCCAAGCGTGAGCCGCACGCCCCCAATCGGCAGTGATGTAGCGCAGTGCCAGCCAGATGAGCTTGGTGGCAGCCTCGTCGGTCGGGAAGAGTCATCAGGACTTGATGATCTTGCGCAACTGCGAGTTAATGTTCTCTATAGCGTTCGTAACCGGCATGATATAGCCGGCGCCTCGCGATCCCGCGCTGAGTGGTTTGAGCGTATGGTGTGACCATTCGGGACAGGGCACTGGGGAGCACTTCGGGTGGGCCGGCCGGTGTTACACGGCGATCAGGATGTCGTGGGCACCACGCGTTTTGAGGTCGTTGAACTGACCCTGCCTCGTTTTCACGTACAGCATGTCATGCAGCAGCGCGTACGGTTTCGTATTCGACGGGAGTGCAGTAGTCGATCGACGTGTGCATGCGCTGTCGATTGTAATAGCCTTCGATCCAGTCG
>NZ_JAAGPE010000199.1:0-18163 GCF_017104605.1 Burkholderia sp. Ac-20384
GCCACGCGCGGGTGGGCCGGCGCGGCGCGGCAGCGTGCCGCTCCCCGCGCGCCGGCGTGTTCCTGGTTTTCGTCACGTCGTATCGATCTTCGTCTGGAGTCGCCGCGCACGGCCACACCGGTAGCCCGGGCGGCCGGCGGCGCGAAACGTCAGATGATACAAAATATCAATTCATTTCGTCAGGATTTTGTCAGCTTTCGCCGCCCGCCCTGCCGACGGGCGTCGCGCACCGTGCCTACAACGGGAAACTGAACTGCACCCACAGCTTGTCGCCCTGCGGCCGGTTGCGCACCGCGAACTCGTGCTGGTATTTCACGACCACGCCCGACGCCGGCCCCCACATGTAGCGCAACTGCGGGCCGATCGCGACCGATTGCCCGCGAAAGCCGTCCGACGCGACCTTGACGCCGTCCTGCGTATCGTCGGTGAACTGCTTCAGGAACGTGCCTTGTACGCCGAGCTGCACGCGTCGGTCGATCGAATAGCCGATCAGGTAGTCGAGCACGGCGACCGCCCCCGAGTGGTACCGCGTCGCATGGTTCGGCGAATTCAGCTCCAGCAGCGTGGTCGTCGAGATTTCCCAGTCGCGGCCCGGAAACCAGGTGGTGCTGACGTACGGCAGGAACGCATAGGTGTTCAGCCCCGTGTTCGCGATCCGGTTCGCCGCATACGCGCCGGTCGGCACCGCGAACGACGGCGAGAAAAACGCGAAGAACGTCTTCGATGCGTTCGCATAGTTGATCATGAACGGCTCGAGGATCACGTCGCCGAGCGACGTGCGGTTGCCCGTGCCGCCCGGCGTCGACAGATGCAGGTGGACGATCGGGACGATCGCACTGCTCGACAACGAAAACGGCCCGAACGTCGCGCCCCACGTGTGGACCACGCGCGGCGTCTCCGCGACCACGCTCAGGTGGAACCCCGGCACCGCGCTGCCGCCGTCCGGCCCGGCAAACCGGTTCGATGCGGAGTACAGCGCGTAGTTGAAGTACTGCGTGTTGCCGGGCGGCGGAAGCAGCCCGTTCAGCACCGTGTTGACGCCGAACGGATAGCTGATCTGCCCGTTCTCCGTGGCCGACGCCGGAACCTGAATGGCCCCGGCGATCAGGAGTGCCAACGGCACCCGTCGCAATGCGAATTTCATGTCGTCTCCAGACCGGATTGTTATCGTGTAATCGCGAGCCGGGCATCGCAGGCCCGGGGAGACGCAATGTAAAGCGCACGACAACGGCGAAAAAGACGACGTTCGGGAGAACAGTTCTCCGTCACGCGGAGAAATGCGCGACGGCCCAGCGCCAGCCTGCGCTCAGCGGCCGACTTCCTTCCATTTGCGCGCGAGCCCGAGGCGTTCGAAACGCTCGATCAGGAATTCGGTGAACACGCGGATCTTCGCCGGCTGGTGGCGGCGACTCTGGTACGCGATGTTGACGGTGAGCGCCGGCAGTTGCCAGTCGGTGAGCACCGGCACCAGCTTCCCCGCGACGATATCGTCGTGAATGATGTAGAGCGGCTGGATCAGGATGCCGAGCCCGGCCAGTGCCGCGGCGCGGATCACCTGCCCTTCATTCGCATCGAGCACGCTCTTGATCGTGACCGACTGCTTCTTCGCACCGTGGCGGAAATGCAGCACGTACGGATCGTTCGCGAGGTTGTAGACCAGCAGCCGGTGGTCGCACAGCGCGTCGGGCGTCGCGGGCGCCCCGTGCTTCGCCAGATACCCGGGCGACGCGGCCAGCACGCGCCGCGTCTCGGCGAGCTTGCGCACGGTGATGCCCGAATCCGCTTCATGCTCGCGCGTGCGGATCGCCACGTCGATGCCGGCCTCGATGAAATCCGGATAGCGGTTCGCCGCGACGATCTGTACGTTCAGGTTCGGGTAGCGCCGGTGGAACTCGGGCAACGCCGGTGCGATATAGATCGACGCGAACGAGACCGACGCGGTCACGCGCAGCGTGCCGGCCGGATTCACGCTCGTTTCGTTGACTGCCGCATCGGCTTCCGACAGTTCCATCAGGATCGCGACGCAGCGCCGGTGATATTCATGCCCGGCGTCGGTCAGCCACAGGCGCCGCGTGGTGCGCTCGACGAGCCGCGCACCCAGCCGCTCCTCCAGCGCGTTCAGGCAGCGGCTCGCCGCCGCGCTCGACATCCCGAGCCGCTCGGCGGCCTTCGACAGGCTGCCCAGTTCGGCGACCTGCACGAAAAATTCGATCTGAGTCCACTTGTCCATGCGTTCGATTCTTCCACTTGGCGGAGAACAAAACTCCTCCAAACCATCTTTTTTACGATTCAAGGAGGAATTAATGTTACGTCAACGCGCCACCCAACGACATCAGGAGACACCCCCTATGCGCAATCTCAACGAAGACACCATCACACAGGCCGTGATCGCGTCGCTGGGCGGCTGTCGCGACGAGCGGTTGCGCACGGTGATGACCAGCCTCGTCCAGCACCTGCACTCGTTTGCTCGCGAGACGAAACTCACCGAAGCCGAATGGCAGACCGCGATCGGCTTCCTGACGGCGGTGGGCCACATCACCGACGACAAGCGCCAGGAGTTCATCCTGCTGTCCGACGTGCTCGGGCTGTCGACCCTCGTCACCGCGCAGAATCATGCGAAGCCGGCCGGCTGCACGGAGGCGACCGTATTCGGTCCGTTCTACGTCGAAGGCAGCCGCGATTTCGGCATGTTCGACGACATCGCGAACGGCGCCTGCGGTGAGCCCTGCTTCGTGTCGGGCCATGTGCGCGGCATCGACGGCATGCCGATCGCGCACGCGTCGCTGGAAGTCTGGCAAGCCGACGAGGACGGGCACTACGACGTGCAGTTGCCGGCCGACGACGGCTCGGTCACGCACCGCGCGCGCGGCCGGCTGCGCACCGGCGCCGACGGCCGCTACGCATTCCGCTCGATCCTCGCCGAGCCGTATCCGATTCCGCACGACGGCCCCGTCGGCGCGATGCTCGACGCGCTCGGCCGTCATCCGTGGCGCCCCGCCCACCTGCACTTCATGATCGAGGCGCGCGGCTACGAAACGCTGATCACGCACGTGTTCCGCGACGGCGACCGCTATCTCGACTCCGATGCGGTGTTCGGCGTCCGGTCGACGCTCGTTGCCGACTGGGTCCGGCACGCGCCCGGCCTCGCGCCGGACGGATCGCGCATGGACACGCCGTTCTACACGCTCGATTACGACTTCGTGCTCAATCCCGCGGAGCGCGCCGCATGATCCGCCACGTCGTGATGTGGAACGTCGCCGGCGCGACCGAGCCCGAGCGCGCGGTGGCACGCACCACCGTCAAGACCGCCTTCGAAAGCCTGCGCGGGCGGATTCCGGGCATGACGCACCTCGAAGTCGGTGCGGATTTCAGCGCGGCCGATTACGCGTGCGACCTGATTCTCGTCGCCGACTTCGAGTCGCGCGAAGCACTCGACGCTTACGCGACGCATCCGGAACACACGCGTGTACGCGACGCACTGACGGGCCTGCGCATCGCGCGCCATCAGGTCGACTACGCAACGGAGTAACGACAACATGAATTTCATTTACCAGGCCCGCCCCGCCCGCGTGATCTTCGGCGCAGGCAGCCTCGAACATCTCGAACGCGAAGTGCTGGAACTGGGCGCGCAACGCGCGATCGTGCTCTGCACGCCGGAACAGCGCGACCTCGCGCAACGCATCGTCGAGCGGCTCGGTGCACGCGCGGCCGGACTCTACGATCGTGCGACGATGCACGTACCGATCGAAATCGCCCGCGATGCGCAGACGTTCGCCAGGTCGTGCAATGCCGACTGCGCGATCGCGATCGGCGGCGGTTCGACGATCGGCCTCGGCAAGGCAATCGCGCTCGAAAGCAGCCTGCCGATCCTCGCGATACCGACGACGTACGCCGGCAGCGAGATGACGCCGATCTACGGCCTGACCGAAGGCGGCCTCAAGCGCACGGGCTCCGACGCGCGCGTGTTGCCGAAAACGGTGATCTACGATCCCGCCCTCACCGTCACGCTGCCCGTCGAGCTGTCCGTGACGAGCGGCCTCAATGCGATCGCGCACGCAGCGGAAGGCCTCTACGCGAACAACGCGAATCCGGTGATGAGCCTCGTGGCCGAAGAAGGCATTCGCGCGCTCGCCCGCGGCCTGCCCGGCGTGCGGCGCGACCCGGCCGATCTCGACGCGCGCAGCGACGCGCTCTACGGCGCGTGGCTGTGCGGCATGGTGCTCGGCAATGTCGGCATGGCGCTGCACCACAAGCTCTGTCACACGCTCGGCGGCAGCTTCAACCTGCCGCACGCGCCGACCCACACGGTCGTGCTGCCGCATGCACTCGCGTACAACGCCGCACATGCGCCGGACGCGATGCAGCGGATCGCCCGTGCGATCGGCACGAACGACGCGGCCCGCGGCCTCTACGCACTGGCGCTCGACAACGGCGCACCGGTCTCGTTGAAGACGATCGGCATGCAGGAAGCCGACCTCGATCGCGCCGCCGATCTCGCGGCCGCCAATCCGTACTGGAACCCGCGCCCGATCGAACGCGACGGCCTGCGCGCGTTGCTGCAGGACGCCTTCGAAGGCAACCTGCCCGGCTCGACCGCGCGCTGAACCGGCCACACGACAGACCAACAAACGAAACCTTCATGGAGACACCCCACATGAATACCGAATCGAGCGCCCACGGCGACATCTCCGTCGAACACTGTGACGTCGCCATCGTCGGCTACGGCCCGACCGGCCTCGTCGCCGCATCGATGCTGGGCCGCGCCGGCCATCGCGTGATCGTCCTCGAACGCTGGCCGACGCCGTACGGCCTGCCGCGCCTCACGCACATCGACGGCGAAACCGCACGCATCGTGCAGGCGAGTGCCGACGTCGATCACGCGCTGCGCAATGCGAAAGCCGTCGACACCTACCATTACTGCGATGCGAACGGCGACCTGCTGCTCGAACTGAACTGGACCGGCCGCGCGTGCGGCTATCCCGCGCACATCTCGATCTACCAGCCGGACATCGAGGACGCGATCGATGCGCGCGCCAGCACCTTCAGGAATGTGACGATCCTGCGCGGCTGGGAAGTCGACACGCTGCTGCAGGACGACGACGGCGTGACGCTGACCGCGCATCCGGCGCGCGGCAGCCAGGACGCGCAATGGACCGGCAAGCCGCGCGCCATTCGCGCCCGCTACGTGATCGGCGCCGACGGCGCGAACAGCTTCGTGCGCCGCACGCTCGGCATCGAACGATCCGATTTCGGCTACAACGAGCGCTGGCTCAACCTCGATTCGGAGAACAAGCGCGATCTCGGCGAAGGCTGCGCACGCACGACGATCTACTGCGATCCGGATCGCGCGTACATGCACATGCCGATCGGCACGAAGCGCACGCGCTTCGAGCTGCGCGTGCTGCCGAACGAATCGACCGCCGAATGGGAAACGGAAGAAGCCGGCTGGAAGTGGCTCAACGACCACTACGGCTTCGGCCCGGACGACCTGAAGCTGCTGCGCCACGTCGTCTACACGTTCGAGACACGCATGGCCGAACGCTGGCGCACCGGCCGCGTGCTGCTCGCGGGCGACGCGGCGCACACGATGATGCCGTACATGGGACAAGGCGCCTGCTCCGGCATGCGCGACGGCATCAACCTCGCGTGGAAGCTCGACCTGGTGCTGACCGGGCGCGCCTGCCCCGACCTGCTCGACACGTTCGAAGCCGAGCGCCGCCCGCACGTGACCGCGATCACGCAGATGTCGCTGTTTCTCGGGCAAGTCGTCAACGAGGACGATCCGCGCAAGGTCGCCGAGCGCGACGCGGCGTTCCGCGCCGGCAACATGCCGCCGATGCCGCCGTTCCCGAAGCTCGACCACGGGATCCTGCACGACGAAGTCGACGGCACGCGCCAGCCGACGACCGGCGCGCCCGCGCCGCAGGGGCGCGTGCGCCGCGGCGCAGCCGAGGGCCGTTTCGACGATGTGGTCGGCCGGGGATTCCAGCTCGTCACGCGCGAACACCCTTCCCGCTACCTCGACGACGCGCAGCGTGCGTTCCTCGCGCGCCTCGGCTGTCACGTGGCCGTGCTGTCCGACGACGTGAGCGCCCCCGATGCCGTGGTCGACCTCGACGGCGAGCAGCAAGCGTTCATGCAGGCGCACCGGATCGGCGCATATATCGCGCGGCCCGATTTCATCGTGTTCGGCTCGGTGACCGAGCTGCGCGACCTCGGCGCGCTCGTCGATGCACTCCGCGACAAGCTGCACTGGTCCGCTGCGTCGACCGAGCCGTCCGCCGCTTCAGCAGCCTCGGCGGCCGTCACTCACGCATCGTAAAGGAAACCTACGCATGACGACCGAACTGTCACCGTTCGCGCTGTCCCTGCAACGCGCGATGCCCGTCACGCGCTTGCTCGACTGCGGAATGGACTATGCGGACGCAATGGCACTGCACGCACGCACATCCACAGGCGAACCGTGGGACGTCGCGGCCGAAGCGCTGGCCGACGCGCAGCTCGCGCGCGCCGCGCAGGCGGCGGAAGCCGGCCACCTGGTCACGGCCGCCGACGCGCAGGCGATGGCCATCGCGAACCTGCTGTTTGCGCAGATGGCATTCAACCACGATGTGCCGCGCAAGCGCGCGCTCTATGCGCGGCTCGTCGACGCGTCGCACGGTCTCGCGCGCTGGTCCGACAAGCGCATCGAACGCGTCGAAGTGCCGTTCGGCGATGCGCACCTGATCGGCTGGCTGGTCCGGCCGCCGACCGAACGCGTACGCGGCACCGTCATACTCTTCGGCGGCCAGAGCGGCTGGGGCTTCGCGTACTGGCCGATCGCACGCACGCTTGCGGCGCGCGGCATCGCCACACTGCTCGCCGAGGGGCCGGGCCAGGGCGAGACGCGGCTCGAACAGCGGATCTTCGTCGACGTCGACATGAGCGCCGCATACCGCCGCTTCGTCGATGAGGTCGCCGACCGCGTGCCCGGGCCGATCGGCATCTGGGGGAACAGCATCGGCGGGTTGTGGGCCGCATCGACCGCTGCGAGCGACCGACGGATCGCCGCCTGCTGCGTGAACGGCGCACTCGCGGCGCCGACGCTGCTGCCGTTCCGCACGTTCGTCGAACAGGCTGCGGCCATGCTCGGCAACGACGATCCCGACGCGGTCGCGGCGAATTTCGCGCGGATGAGCTTCTCGTCCGAACGCGACCGCATCGCATGCCCGCTGCTGGTGCTGCACGGCGGCGAGGATCCGCTGATCCGGCTCGACGATCAGCAGCCGTTCCTCGATGCGGCGACGCCCGGCGAGGCGATGCTCAAGGTCTGGCCGGACGGCGAGCACACGATCTACAACCACGCATCCGAGCGAACCGCGTTCGTCTGCGACTGGTTCGTCGAGCGATTCGCGCAGGCTGCGGCTGCGTGATCACGCATGCGGTGTCGACCGTGCGAACGGCCGGCACCGCGCGCGGCATTACGGCGTCGCGCCGCCGTTCTCCACCACGCCGTCGATTTCCGCATGCGTGAAGCCGTACTTCGCCATCCGCTCGCGATGATCGGCCGAACCGAGATACTCGCGCAGCTTTGCGTTCACGGCCTGCACAAGCGCATCGCTGTTCTGGCTGAACGAAAATCCGCCAACGGGCGCGGCCTCACCGGCACCCCGCTCGTGCGAGACGACCTCCAGTCGCGTGTCCGTGTCGGCGACCGCGCGGGCCCCGATCGCGGTGCTCGCGAACGCGTCGACCTGCCCTGCAAGCAACGCAGCCAATGCGTCGGGTTGATCCTTGAAGATGACGATCTGTCCGTCGCGCACGCCGGCCGCCCTGGCCGAATCGATCTGCACCTGGTCGGTCACGCACGCCAGCCGCGCATCGCTGCGCGCCGCGACGGCCGCGTAGCTCGTCAACTGCTTCGGATTGCCGGCCTGCAGCACGAAACCGTCGCCGATCGTCCACACCGGGACGCTGAACGTCACGTGCCGCGCGCGTTCGGCCGTCACGAAGATCGGCACGTTCATGTCCCAGCGACCGGCCTGCACGCCCGGCAGCAGTGCCTCGAACGACGTCGGGTGATATTCGATTTCCGTCACGCCGATCGCACGCAGCACCACCTCGGCCACCTCGACATCCGCACCGGTCACGGTACCGTCTTCTGCCGTCCAGTAGAACGGCGGTTCCTCGATGTACGCAATCCTTACCTTCATGGCGTCACTCCTGACGTTCAATGATGTTCGTCGCGCCCGGCCCCCGGGCACCCGATTCATGCAACCGCTGCATCCATCGCCCGAGACAGCGCCATCAACGCAGGCGGCAGCCGCTCCAGCGGAAGATAGCCGAACCCGAGCCTGAACACGCGGCTGCTTTCGCCGAACCATGTGCCTGATGCGAGCTGCACGTCGTGATCCGGCAAGCGCTGCCAGAAGCGCGACACGGCCGGCTCGTCGAAAGCATCCTGACGCAGCCGCACGCAGCACAGTGCGCCCGCATCGGGCCGCACCCACTCCACCCGCGCGCGTTCACGTTCGCACCAGTCCGACACGATATCCAGCGCGCCCGCAAGCAGCCGGCGCCGGGGCGCGAGCACGTGTTCGCGGTGGCGCAGCACGGTCGCAGCCAGCGTCTCGTCGAGCACCGAACCCGAGATCACCGTGTTCAGCTTCGCGACGAGCAGACGCGCCCGAAGCCCTGCATCGGCCACCGTGAGCCATCCGGTCCGCAGACCGGGTGCGCCCAGCGCTTTCGACACCGAAGACCCCGTGACGATGCGCGGATCGACACCCGCGAAACTGGCAGCCGCGGCCGCATCGCCATAGCTTGCTTCGCGATAGGTTTCGTCGATGAACAGTATCGCGTCCGGACACCGTTGCGCCATCAACGCCAGCAATGCATCGATCTCGGCGCGCGATGCCTGCACGCCGCCCGGATTCTGCGGGGACGCGATGCTGACCAGCCGCGTCTTCGACGACAGGCTCGCGTCGAACTGCGCGAGGTCCAGCCGATAGCCGTTCTCGAACGACAGCCGCACGTCACGCACCGTTGCGCCGGCACCGACCAGGCAGTCTCGACTCGGCGGAAAGCAGGGTGTCGCCAGCACGGCCTCGTCGCCGGGCCGGCACACTTCATAGGCCAGCAGAAACAGCCCGAGCGCGGTGCCTTGCGTCGTCACGATCTGCTCGGCCGGCACGTTGCAGGTATCGGCAATCGCATCGCGCAGCACCGCAGCGCCCGCCGACCGGCTGTAGCCGAGCTTCAGGTTGCGGATCGTGTCGACGCCGGCCAGATCCAGCAGTTCGCCGACCGTCAGGTCTTGCGACGTGCTCTCCGCCAGGTTGAAGGTCCGGTTCACGTCGAGCAGCGAGATGATTTCGTTGTACGGAAGCCGTCCGCGCCACTCGCCGGAATGCGCGTGTGTCGTCTGCATGGGCAAGCCTCGCAATGGCCGATCAATGGATCGGAACACCGCCATCGTAGCGTTCGCCCAAAAACCATAACAGCCACAATTTTCCGCCGATTGGACCGACACAATTATGCGTGGCGAGATCGTGTCGAACGGTCGATAATCGGGCACTCCCCTGCCGCTGGTGTCTCATGGAAACGCAAACGTCATTCCGCTACAGGCAGCTGGCCGACCTCATCGTCGGCATGATCGAGAACGGCACGCTGGCGCCGGGCACCCGGCTGCCGTCCGTGCGTGCTGTCAGCGAACAGCAGCGCATCAGCGTGTCCACCGCGCTGCAGGCATACCGTCTGCTCGAAGATCGCGGCGTGCTCGTATCGCGGCCGCAGTCGGGCTTCTATGTCGCGGCCGCGCGTGGCGGCGCGCTTGCGTTGCCGAGCGCCTCGCGCTCGCGTGCGAAAGCATCGACGGTGTCGATCAGCGGCGCAGTCGCCGCGATGCTCGAACATGCGGCCAACTCGGCGCTCGTGCCGCTCGGATGCGCGGTGCCCGATCCAGCGCTGCTGCAATCGAAGCGGCTCGACCTGGCCCTCGCCCGCGCGGCACGCCAGCACGGCACGCGTTACAACGTCTATTGCGCGCCCTACGGCGAGCCGGCACTGCGCCGCGAAATCGCGCGGCGGGCCATGCGCTTCGGGCATCCGCTGTCCGCCGACGACATCCTCGTCACGAACGGCTGCACCGAAGCGTTGACGCTCGCGCTGAATGCCGTGGCAACACGCGGCGATACGATTGCGGTGGAATCGCCGACCTACTTCGGCCTGCTTCATACGCTGGAGGCACTGGGACTGAAGGCGCTGGAGTTGCCGACCGACCCGCTGCGCGGCGTCGACGTCGGCATGCTCGCGCAGCGGCTCGAAGCGGAATCGATCGCCGCCTGCGTGCTGTCGTCGAGCTTCGGCAATCCGCTCGGCTCCGCGATGAGCGAGGACGACAAACGGGCGCTGCTCGCCCTGCTCGCACGCCATCGCGTGCCGCTGATCGAAGATGACGTCTACGGCGACATCCACTTCGGGCGAGACCGGCCGAGGCCGTTCAGCGCGCTCGACAGCGGGGCCGATACGATCTACTGCAGTTCGTTCTCGAAGAGCCTCGCCCCGGGATACCGGATCGGCTGGATCGCGGCGGGTGCGCGCACTCAGCAGGTGATGGAACGCAAGCTTGCGCTCAGCCTGTGCGGCCCCGTGTTGCTGCAGGTCGCGGTGGCCGACTTCCTCGCGAGCGGTGCATACGATGCGCATTTGCGCCGCATCCGGCGCGTGTTCGAGGACAACCTGGCGCGGATGACGCGCACGATCGAGGCCAGCTTTCCGGCCGACACGAAAGTGAGCCGGCCAGCCGGCGGTTTCGTGCTCTGGCTCGAACTGCCGAAGCGGTTCGATTCACGCGCGCTGTTCGATGCCGCGCTCGAACAGGGCATCTGCTTCGCGCCGGGCGACATCTTCTCCGCCAGCCGGCGCTTTCGCCATTGCCTGCGCCTGAGCGCCGGGCATGTATGGAACGAACGTATCGAGGACGGCGTCCGGTGCCTGGGCCGGCTCGCGCGGGCACAACTCGCACGCTGAACGCGGCGGCGGCCGCCCCGCAATCGCCCCGCTCAGCTGCCGATCTTGAACGCCGGCAACTGCTGCGCGAGCCGTGCGCCCATTTCCGTACCGAGCGCCTGCAGCGCATTGAACGGCCGGATCATGACCTCGAATTCGACGATCCGCCCTTCGTCGTCGAAGCGGATCATGTCGATCCCCTTCAGCGCCTTGTCGCCGACGGCCGCGCTGAATTCCAGCACCACGCTCTTGCCGTCGTCGGTGACGAACTGCCGGTAATAGGTGAAATCCTGGAGGATCGTGATCACCGTGCGCAGCGCCAGCAATAGCGCGGGCGCCGGCCCGTAGGGCTTGAACGCCATCGGCGAACGGAATACGGCGTCCGGATGGACGATCGATTCCAGTGCGCCAAAATCCTTGCGTTCGATCATCGCATGCCACTTGTCGAGCGATTGCGCGACAGCGGGTTGAAGATGCAGCGGTGCGTTCGTCATCGAAGACTCCTGTATCGTCGGGCGGAAAAGAAACGAATCGGTCTCAACTCTCAAAGGGTGGCGGCAAGCGACGTGCCCTGGTGAATCGCGCGTTTCGCATCGAGCTCGGCCGCTTCGTACGCGCCGCCGATCACGTGCACCTTGCGCCCGGCGGCTTCCAGTTGCTCCGCCAGTTCGCGCAACGGCTCCTGTCCCGCGCAGATCACGACGTTGTCCACCGGCAGCGTCTGTTCGACGCCGTCGATCGTCACGTGGAATCCGTCGTCGTCGATGCGCCGGTAGGTCACCGCCGACGACATCCCGACGCCGCGCGCCTTCAGCCCCGTGCGGTGAATCCAGCCGGTGGTCTTGCCGAGCCCGTCGCCGACCTTCGACGCCTTGCGCTGCAGCAGATGGATTTGCCGTGCGGCCGGCTCGGGCTGCGCGTGGCGCAAACCGCCCGCGTTCGCATATGACGGATCGACACCCCACTCGGTGAAGAACCGTTCCGCGTCGACGTGCTCGGCGCCCGCCCGATGGACGAGATATTCCGCGACGTCGAAGCCGATCCCGCCAGCGCCGACGATCGCGACGCGGCTGCCCACGGCCTGGTCATCGCGCAACACGTCGAGATAGCCGAGCGTCTTCGCGTGCCCGACACCATCGATCGGCGGCGTACGCGGCACGATGCCCGTCGCGATCACCACTTCGTCGAATTCGCCTTGCACCAGCATCTCGGCGGTCGCGCGCGTATTGAGGTGAAGCGTCACGCCGCGCAGTTCGATCTGCCGGCGGAAATAGCGCAGCGTCTCGTTGAATTCTTTCTTGCCGGGCACCTTCTTCGCGATGTTGAACTGGCCGCCGATCTCGGCGCCGGCTTCGTACAGCGTCACCGCATGACCGCGCTCGGCCGCGGTGACCGCGAAGCCGAGGCCCGCCGGGCCGGCGCCCACCACGGCGATCCGCTTGCGCTGCTGCGCCGGGCGAATCACGAGCTCGGTTTCATGGCACGCGCGCGGATTCACGAGACACGACGTGATCCTGCCGCTGAACGTATGGTCGAGGCAGGCCTGGTTACAGCCGATGCACGTGTTGATTTCGTCCGCGCGACCTTCCCGCGCCTTGCGGACGAACTCGGCATCGGCGAGGAACGGCCGCGCCATCGACACCATGTCGCAATAGCCGTCGGCGAGCAGTTGCTCGGCGACTTCCGGCGTGTTGATCCGGTTGGTCGCGACGAGCGGGATGCCGACCTGGCCCATCAACTGCCGCGTGACCCACGCGTACGCGGCGCGCGGCACCTTCGTCGCGATGGTCGGAATGCGCGCCTCGTGCCAGCCGATACCCGTATTGATGATCGTTGCACCGGCCGCTTCGATCGCCTGCGCGAGCCGGATCACTTCGTCGAGCGTCGAGCCGCCTTCGACGAGATCGAGCATCGACAGCCGGTAGATCAGGATGAAGTTCGTGCCGACCCGCTCGCGCACGCGCCGCACGATCTCGACCGGAAAGCGGATACGGTTCTCGTAGGCACCGCCCCATGCGTCGTCGCGATGGTTCGTCCGCGCGGCGATGAATTCGTTGATCAGGTAGCCCTCCGACCCCATGATCTCGACACCGTCGTAACCCGCATGCTGCGCGAGCGCCGCGCATCGCACGAAATCGGCGATCGTCTCGTCGACTTCATCGCTGCTCAGCGCATGCGGCGTGAACGGGTTGATCGGCGCCTTCAGCGCGCTCGGCGCGGCGAGCGCCGGGTGATATGCGTAGCGCCCGAAATGCAGGATCTGCAGCGCGATCTTGCCGCCCTCCGCGTGCACCGCGCGCGTCACGACACGATGACGCTCGGCTTCCGCTTCGGTCGTCAGCATCGCACCGCCCGGCGCCGGACGGCCGCGCTCGTTCGGCGCGAATCCGCCCGTCACGATCAGGCCGGCTTCGCCGCGCGCGCGCTCGGCATAGAACGCCGCCATCCGCTCGAAGCCGTTCGGCGCTTCCTCGAGACCGACGTGCATCGACCCCATCAGCACTCGGTTCCTGAGCGACGTGAAGCCAAGCTCGAGCGGGGTCGTCAGATGCGGATAACGCGATGTCATGGGGTGTCTCCATTTTTTATGCAACAAGTTGCACAGATGGTAGTTCACCACTCTCGTTTATGCAACCCGTTGCATAAACGCATCCGTCACCTTGTACTGTGGCCCCGATATGGCAAGATGCGGTTCATTCCGCGGCCTCCTCCGATCCGACATGTCCCTGCCCCACGCACTCCTCACCGCCCTCGCCGAACGCCCGGGTTCCGGCTCCGAGCTCGCCGACCGCTTCGACCGCTCGATCGGCTATTTCTGGCAGGCGACGCACCAGCAGATCTATCGCGAGCTGGGGCGTCTCGAGGAAACGGGCTGGATCGAATCGCTGCCGGCCGAATCGGGGCGCGGCCGCAAGCGCGCATACCGGATCTTGCCGGCCGGCAAGAAGGAGTTGCGGCGCTGGATCGCCGAGCAGGAAGATCCGACGCCGCTGCGCGAAGCGCTGATGGTGCGCCTGCGCGCGGAAGCGGTGCTCGGCCCGGCCGGCCTCGAGGACGAAATCAGGCGGCGCATTGCGTTGCACCAGGAGAAGCTCGACCTGTATCTGCAGATCGAGGCGCGCGATTTTTCGGAAGACGCCGATTCGCGCACGAAGCGCCTTCAGCATCTGGTCCTGCAGGCCGGCATCGCGAACGAGCGGTTCTGGGTCGAATTCTCGCAGCATGCGCTCGACGTGCTGCGCTCACCGAAAGACTGACCGACTGACAGAGGACATGACGATGACGCAGAAAACCGTGCTCTGCTACGGCGATTCGAACACGCATGGCACACGCCCGATGACGCATGCCGGCGGACTGGGGCGGTTTGCACGCGAAGAGCGCTGGACCGGCGTGCTGGCGCAAACGCTCGGTGCGAGCTGGCGGGTCATTGAAGAAGGGTTGCCCGCGCGTACGACCGTGCATGACGATCCGATCGAAGGTCGGCACAAGAATGGTTTGTCGTATCTGCGCGCGTGCGTCGAAAGCCACTTGCCCGTCGATGTCGTCGTGCTGATGCTCGGGACCAACGATCTGAAGACACGCTTCTCGGTCACGCCCGCCGACATCGCGACATCGGTCGGCGTATTGCTTGCCGAGATCGCTGCGTGCGGCGCCGGTCCGTCCGGTGCGTCACCGAAGGTCGTGCTGATGGCACCTGCGCCGATCGTCGAGGTCGGATTCCTCGGCGAGATCTTTGCGGGCGGCGCAACGAAGTCGCGGCAGCTCGCAAAGCGGTACGAACAGGTGGCAAGCGATGCCGGTGCGCACTTTCTCGATGCCGGCGCGATCATCGAGGTGAGCCCCGTGGATGGCGTTCACTTCGCGGCCGATCAGCATCGTGTGCTCGGGCAGCGGGTCGCTGCCCTTCTGCAGCAGATCGCATAACGCGAACGGGCGCCGAACCGCAACCGCGCGCGGAAAGCCGGTCACGCGTCCGGCAGGATCACCACCTTGCCCTTCACCTGCCGGTTCGCCATCCGCGCGATCGCGTCGGCCGCACCGGCCAGCGACACGCGCTCGGTGATCGCGGGTCGCACCTTGCCGGCCGCGAACCACTCGGCAAGCAGGCGCATGTTCGCGACATGCTGCTTCGGGTCGCGGCGCACCGCATCGCCCCAGAACACGCCCAGAATGTCGCGCTCCTTGAGCAGCGCCAGGTTCAGCGCGATCTTAGGAATCTCGCCGGCCGCGAAACCGACCACGAGGAACCGGCCGTGCCAGGCGGTCGCGCGCAGCGCCGCCTCGCTGTAGGCGCCGCCTACCGGATCGTAGACGACGTCGGCACCACGCCCGCCGGTCAACTCGTCCACCCGGCGGCGCAGGTCTTCGGTCGCATAGTCGATCGTCTCGTCGGCACCCGCTTCACGACACAGCGCCAGCTTGTCCGCGCTCGATGCCGCCGCGATCACGCGCGCGCCGAGCGCCTTCGCGATTTCGATCGCCGCGAGGCCAACGCCGCCCGCCGCGCCCAGTACGAGCAACGTCTCGCCTTCTTGCAGCCGCGCGCGCTGCTGCAATGCGTGCAGCGACGTGCCGTACGCGAGCACGAGCGCCGCGCCCTGCTCGAACGTCATGCCCGGCGGCAGCGCGGCAATCTGGTGCACGTCGGCCACACACTGCTGCGCGAAGCCGCCGTGCCCGGTGAACGCTACCACCGAATCCCCCGGCCGCCACGCGGTCACGCCCTCGCCCACCGCGTCGATCACGCCGGCAAATTCCGCGCCCGGCGAAAACGGCAGCGCCGGCTTCACCTGGTACAACCCCTGGACGATCAGCGCGTCGGGAAAATTGAGCGACGCGGCCTTCACCTGCACCCGGACCTGGCCCGCGGCCGGTTCGGGAATCGCCACGTCCTCGATGCGCAAGCTGTCGATCGGGCCGAATGCGGTACACAACAGGGCTTTCATGTTCGTCTCTCTCCTTGTGCGGCGTGGCCGCGCATCGGGTCATCCTGCGGGGTACGCCCGCACGGCCGGTTCACGACGATGACGCAACAGCCGACGGAATCGGCATCCGCGACATCGTCTGCATTCCGGAATGTCGGTGAAGCAATGATCAGAACCACGCGTCGCGCATGTCGAGTGTCGTCGTGTCGACGCGCGCGAGCAGATCGAGCTGCGCATCCACTTTCGGCAATTCCCAGTTGAAGAAATAGCGGGCCGCCGCACGCTTGCCGTCGTGGAAATCGTCGGCTTGCCCGTGCGCGGCGAGCGTCACGTCGAGCCACAGCCACGCGACGACGAGATGGCCGAACGCTTCCAGGTAGACGCTCGCGTTCGCGAGCCGCGCCTGCGGATCGCCGATCGCGCCGAGTTGCCGTGTGACCTCGACCAGCCGTGCCCAGCGCGGCGCCAGCGCATCGGCCTGTTCGCGCAGGCCGGCATCGAGCGCGCGCGCACGCTCGACGGTCGCGCCGATCCGCGCATCGAGTGCGTGCAGCAACGCACCATCGTCCTGGGCGACCTTGCGGCCCAGCAGGTCGAGCGCCTGAATCCCGTGCGTGCCTTCGTGAATCGGATTGAGACGATTGTCGCGATAGAGCCGCTCGACCGCGTAGTCGCGCGTGTAGCCATAGCCGCCGTGCACCTGGATCGCGAGGTCGTTCGCAGCGAGGCACCACTGCGACGGCCAGCTTTTCGTGATCGGCGTCAGGATGTCGAGCAGGCGCGTGGCGTGGGCGCGCACGTCCGCGTCGTCGTGCGCGCGTGCTTCATCGACCAGCTTCGCGCAATACAGGATCAGCGCGAGACCGCCTTCGACATACGACTTCTGCGCGAGCAGCATGCGCCGCACGTCCGGATGTTCGACGATCGGCGCCTGCGGCGCGGCGGCATCCTTGCCCGCCGGGCCCAGCGGGCGCCCTTGCGGCCGGTTGCGCGCATAGTCGAGCGCGTGCAGATAACCCGTGTAGCCGAGCGCCACCGCGCCCGCGCCGACACCGATGCGCGCTTCGTTCATCATGTGGAACATGTACGCGAGGCCGTGGTTCGCCTGGCCGACCAGATAGCCGATCGCGCCTGCGCGCCCTTCCGGGCGGTAGCGCGTGCCTTCGCCGAAGTTCAGCAGGCAGTTGGTGGTGCCGCGGTAACCCATCTTGTGGTTCAGCCCGGCGAGCACCACGTCGTTGTGCTCGCCCTGCGCCGCGCCGTCGGCGCCCGGCAGGTACTTCGGCACGATGAACAGCGAGATGCCGCGCGTGCCGGGCAGCAGCCGGCCGTGTTCGTCGGGAATCTTCGCGAGCACGAGGTGGACGATGTTCTCCGTCAGCTCGTGCTCGCCGCCAGAAATCCACATCTTGTTGCCCGTCAGCCGGTAGCGCGGACCGAGCGGCGAGTCGCCTTCGAAATCCGCACGCGTCGCGATGTCGGACAGCGACGAACCGGCTTGCGGCTCGGACAGGCACATGGTGCCGAGGTAGCGCCCTTCCAGTTCCGGACGCGCGAACGCGTCGATCTGCGCCGGGCTGCCGTGCGCGACCAGCAGGTTCGCGTTGGCGACGGTCAGGAACGGATAGGCGGCCGTTGCGATGTTCGCGGCCTGGAAGAACAGGAACGACGCGGCTTCGACCAGCTTCGGCAAGCGCATGCCGCCAAGCGCTTCGTCATGGCCCGCGGCGATCAGCCCGGCGTCCGCAAAGGCGCGCACGGCCGGCTCGACGTCCGGGATCAGCGTCACGCGCTCGCCGTCGAACTGCGGCTCTTCGCGATCGCCACGCGCCGCATGCGGCGCGAACAGGTCTTCGGCAATCCGCTCGCTGGTGTCGAGCACCGCGTCGAACGTCTCGCGACTGTGCTCGGTGTAACGCGGCAGCGCGGCAAGCGCTTCCGCGTCGAGCCAGTCATACAGCAGGAACGCGAGATCGCGTCGCGACATCAACAAGCTCATCGTGCTGCCTCCCGGGGCCGGCTTCGTCAGCCGAATGAAGGGTTCCGTGACCGCTAGTGCTGGCAGGAATTTAGCACGGTCGTTCTAAAACGACAACGACGGATGCGCGACGGATGCGCTAGTTGTGAAGCTTCAATAGGTTGTATCGATGGTTCATCCGGACTGAGTCTGGGAGACTGGAAGTCGCCAAACACCCAACCTTCCAGGAACCCAGCCGGATGAACACCCATAAGAATGCCCGACTCACTTT
>NZ_JAAGPE010000200.1:0-17996 GCF_017104605.1 Burkholderia sp. Ac-20384
TTTCCGATCTTTTCCGGTCGGCGACGGCGCGGCGCTGCTCCGGCGCCGGCCCGACCTGCGCGAGAGCGAGCGGCGGCTCGCCGCGTCGAACGCGCGGATCGGTGTCGCGACGGCCGAGCTGTATCCGTCGATCGTGCTCGGCGGCTCGGTGAACTGGCTGTCGGCGACCGGCGATCCGTCATCGCTCGGCGACAAGTACGCGATCGCGTGGGGCGTCGGGCCGCTGATCACCTGGCGCTTTCCGAATCTCGCCGCGAGCCGCGCACAGCTCGCGCAGGCCCGAGCGGACGATGCCGCCGCGCGTGCGTCGTTCGATGCGCAGGTGCTGCGCGCGCTGAAGGAAACCGAGCAGGCGCTCGCCCGCTATGGCGCCGAGTGGCGCCACAAGGCCGCGCTCGACACCGCGCGTGCCGAGCACGCGCGCGCCTACCGGCTCGCCGAACTGAACTACGACGCGGGCGCGCTGGATTTTCTCGGCGTGCTCGACGCGCAGCGCAGCCTCGTCGCAGTCGATGCCGCGCTGGCCGCGTCGACGCAGCAGGTTGCGCTCGATCAGGTCGCCGTCTTCAAGGCACTGGGGGGCGGCTGGCAGCGCTAGCCGGCCGTTCGTGAATCCGCACGTCTATCCGCCCGCACTCAACCATTCCGATTCCGATCATGAGCACCACAGCCGTACCTGAGAAATCCGCCCGTTTCGCACGGCGCCACTGGATCGCCGCCGGCGTCTTCATCACCGTCATCGCGCTGGCCGGGTTCGGCTGGCGCTGGTGGACGGTCGGACGCTTCATCGAGCACACCGACGATGCGTACGTACGCGCCGACATCGTGACCGTCAGCCCGCGCGTGGCCGGCTATGTCGCACGCGTGGCCGTCGACGACAACCAGCCCGTGAAACGCGGCGACGTGCTCGTCACGCTGGACGATCGCGACTATCGCGCGAAACTCGACGATGCGCAGGCGGCCGTCGCCGCGGCGGATGCGACGCTGCAGGCCGAGGAAGCCGCGGCCGCGACGCTCGACGCGCAGGTCGGCCAGCAGCGCAGCGTGATCGAGCAGGCGCAGGCCGACGCGGCCGCCGCGCGTGCCGAAGCCACGCGGCGCGATGCCGATGCGGTGCGCTACAAGCAACTGCTTGCCGAATCGGCTGCCAGCGGGCAGCGCTGGGAACAGGCGCATGCCGATGCGCTGAAGGCCCGCGCGGAACTGGCTCGCGCGAGTGCGGCCGTGCGTGCGCAGGACGACCAGCAGACGGTGCTGCGCCGGCGCCGCGCGCAGAGCACGGCTGCGATCGAGCAGGCGCGTGCGCGGCTCGCGGCGTCCCGCGCGAAGCTCGCGCTGGCACAACTGGATGTCGAGCACACGGTGATCCGCGCGACCCGCGACGGCACGATCGGCCAGCGCGCGGTGCGCGCGGGCCAGTACGTCGAGGTCGGGATGCCGTTGCTCGCGGTCGTGCCGCTGCGCGACGTGTACGTCGTCGCGAACTTCAAGGAGACGCAGCTCGGCGCGATGTATGACGGACAGCCGGTCGAGATCGACGTCGATACCTACTCGGGCCGCACGCTGCACGGCCGCGTGCTCGGGCTCGCACCGGGTTCGGGTGCCGAATTCGCGCTGCTGCCGCCCGACAACGCGACCGGCAATTTCACGAAGATCGTGCAGCGCGTGCCCGTGAAGATCCACCTCGATGCGCCGCCGCCGGGGCTCGTGTTGCGGCCCGGCATGTCGGTGATCGCGCGCGTCGATACGCGCGGCGCGCCGGGAGCCGGTTCGTGAGCGCCGCAACCGGGCAGGCTGCGCAGGCCGAGCACGACGAAACCGTTTCGCTGCGCGCGTGGGTCGCGGTGCTCGGCGGCGTGTTCGGCTGCTTCATGGCGGGGATGAACGTGCATGTGACGAACGCGTCGCTGCCCGACATCCGCGGGTCGCTGGGCGCGAGCTTCGAGGAAGGCTCGTGGATCTCGACTGCCTACCTCGTGGCAGAGATCGTCGTGATTCCGCTCACCGGCTGGCTCGTGCAGGTGTTCTCCGCGCGCCGCGTGCTGCTCGTCGGCGCAACAGGGTTCCTTGTGTTTTCGATCGCATGCTCGGTCGCGCCGACCATCTCGTCGATGATCGTCGCGCGCGCGCTGCAGGGCGCGTTCGGCGGTGTGCTGATTCCGTTGTCGTTCCAGCTGATCGTCACCGAGCTGCCGCCGTCGAAGCATCCGCTCGGCATGGCGCTGTTCGCGGTCGCGAACAACGTCGCGCAGGCGGCCGGGCCGTCGCTCGGCGGCTGGCTCACCGACATGTACTCGTGGCGCTGGATCTTCTATCTGCAGATTCCGCCCGCGATCGCGCTGATCGCGGCGATCGCGTGGGCGATCCGCCCGGTGCCCGTGCAGTTGTCGAAGCTGCGGCAGGCTGACTGGTTCGGGATCGCGACGATGGCGCTCGGCCTGAGCGCGCTGCAGATCGTGCTGGAGGAGGGCGGTCGCAAGGACTGGTTCGCGTCCGACCTGATCGTCGAGCTGTCGATCGTCGCGGTGGTGGGGCTCGTCGCGTTCGTCGCGATCGAGCTGCGGCGCAAGGCACCGTTCATCAACCTGCGGCTGCTCGGCCGCTACAACTTCGGGATCGCGAGCCTGATGCAGTTCCTGTTCGGCGCGGTGGTGTTCGGCGTCGTGTTCCTCGTGCCGAACTACTTCGCCGAGCTGCACGGCTACAGCGCACGCGACATCGGCCTCGCGATGATCCCGTACGGGCTCGTGCAGTTCGTGATGTCGTTCCTGACGCCGCCGCTGATGCGCCGTACGAGCCCGCGCACGACGATCGTGCTCGGCTTCGTGCTCGTCGCGGCCGGCTGTCTGATGAACATCCACCTGACCGCCGACGCCGCATCGAACGTGATCGTGCCGTCGCTCGTCGTGCGCGGGATCGGGCAGTCGCTGGTCGTGATCGCGCTGTCGGTGATGGCCGTCGACGGAATCGAGAAGGCGCAGCTCGGCTCGGCGTCCGGCGTGTTCAACATGGTGCGCAACGTCGGCGGCGCGATCGGCATCGCGGTGGCGAGCCAGATCGTCGTCGAGCGGCAGAAGCTGCACGCGATGCGGATCGGCGAGGCCGTCTCGCCGTTCTCGGCGGCCTTTCAGGAACGCATGGCGACGCTGGCGCGGCTGCTGTCGCGCGTGCATGCGCCGCGTGCCGATGCGTTGCCGGGTTCGTCGACCGGCGGCGTGCACGAGCTGGCACTCGCGCTCGTGAACCAGCGCGTGATGCGCGAGGCGCTGCTGATGGCGTATAGCGATACGTTCCTGATCGCGGGTGTCGCGATGGCGGGGTGTACGGCGGCGGCGTTCTTGCTGAAGGGGAAGAAAGCGTGATGGGGACAGACGCCAGATATTGAAGCCTGATATAGCTGACAGGCGATGACTTCTCACAATGAGCGTATCGTGCATGCGGCGCGCGCGAGGCTGTTCTCCCGCGCCGATCACCATGAGGAGTGCGGCATGTCGAAGGATGATTCCCTGAGGGGACAGATCAAGGAGCAGGCCCAGGCGGCGGATCGCCACAACCTGGCGCGACCGGCTGCGAACGGTGCGCTGTGGGCGCGCGGCCTCACGACGCAACGGGTCGCGGACCTGTTCAGGACGCTGCAGGGGTTGCCGGGGCACTGGATGCAACTGCAGAACGAGGTCAACGCCGGGAATCGCTATTTTTACGGCGTGCAGAACGGCAGCGTGACGACCGACGAAGGGAAGGCGCTGATCCGCTGGATCGCCCAGGCGGTCGTGAGCGCCGCCGGTCAGGCGCAGTTCGACTTCCCGCTGCAGCAACTGCGTTTCACCGCCGACATGGGTTGGTTGAAGCTCCAGCGTGTGCAAGGGCGTGTGATGGTGTTTTCGCAGCCTTGACCGTCAGTCCAGGGGCGTAGCCGGACCCCGGCGCGATCGGTACGTCGTCGGTGTATCGAGGATGATCGTGGAGAGCCGGTACGTTGCGCTCGCTCGACTGTGACGGACATTCGGCGGCGGCCGGGCCCGGCCGCCACGCGCATTACGTATCGATCATTCCGCCGGTTGTCAGACCGATACGGTGATGCCTGCCGAACGCGGTGGCCCCGCCGGCCGCACCACGATTTCCACATGCTGGCCCAACGACGCCAGCGTCTGCATCAGCAGTTCCAGCGAAACGTTCCGGAGCCTTTCGCGCTGCTCGGGCGTGACGACCGGCCGGGCCATCTCTGCGAGCGCTGCAGCCTCGTCTTCGCTCAGGCCGCGCGAGACGATCAGCGCGTTGACCTTCAGGACCAGCGCAGACTTGGCCGACAATGCACCTGCGTCATCGAGTTCGAAGTCAGCCGGCAAGTTGCCGGCGCGTTGGGGCGAGTCGTTGCGATTCATTGCGCGTCTCCCGTGATCACCAAAAAATTCGATCGCGACGGTTCTGATGCGTGATCGACACGCTTCCCGAAATCGTCGCAGCGCCTGTCTTCGATCGGCGTGATCACCAGCCGCTTGTGCATCACCTCGATCTTCAACGGCTGCTCGGGATCGAAACCCGCTGCCTCGATCCAGTGGCTGGACAGCTTCATCCACAGATGGAGGACCGGCGATGCCATGTCGGCGAGCTTGAGGTGCGGAACGATGCGGCGAGTCTGAAAAGACGTTCGAGGGGGCACGAAACAATCGTGAAAACGAACCGGTGCGTTATGATTCGCGTCAGCCATGACTGACTCCCATGATGAGTGGGTTGTGGTCAGCGGCCCGCAGGTGCTCTAACACCAGCGGGCCGCGCTCGTTTACGCAGCGAATTTCGATCGGCATCCCGTCAAATGATTGGCATGACGAAATGACCTGATATTCCAAGCGAAAACGTGCGCCCACTCTAGCCGAGATCGACCGTTGTCAGGAGCTGGTCTGGAGTGTCTTCGTCGGTGCCGACGGCCACACCGATGTCTTGCATGCTTGCTGCGCAACGATTCCACGGCGATTGCGCTTGCGGGCCGCGTCGTTACTTCATTGGCGATATGTCAGAAAGCGTGTCGGTCGAATGCTTCGATTCGCCAGCTGTGCGTTGCACGGCGATGTCATTCACGTCGTGCAGGTAACGCCCGACCTTGCTCGGGAACGTCGCCGTACGTTCCGGCTTACGCGTGCAGCGCATCCATCTGCCGCCGAGCGTTCGCCAGTCCCGCCTCGAAACCGTGCGGCTTCATGTCGAGCCCTTCGGCATAGACGAATTCCACGTCGACGATGCCCATCAGGCCAAGCACGGCGCGCAGGTATGGCGTGACCGCATCCGTCTCCTGGCCGACGTGCACGCCGCCGCGCGAACTGAACACGATCGCGCTGATGCCTTCGACGAGCCCCACCGGATAGGTCTCCGTGTACCGGAACGTCACGCGTGCTCGCGCGACGAGGTCGAACCAGTTCTTCAACTGGGTCGGCACGTTGAGGTTGTACATCGGCGCGCCGATCAGCAGCAGGTCGCTGCCCTTGAGCTCGGCAATCAGTTCGTCCGACAGCACGATCGCGCGTTGCGCACGCTCGCTCGGGTTGGCTGCGCCGCGCAGCGCGTGAAACAGCTCGCTGTCGAGCATCGGCAGGTCGGTGTCGACGAGATTGCGCACGATCACGTCGTCGACGTGGCCGTTGGCCTGGCGCTCGGCCAGGAACGTGTCGATCAGCGTGCTGGTTTGCGACTGGCTGCCGTTAATGCTTGATTTGAGGACGAGGATCCGGGCCATGCGAGGTGCTCCGTTGCGAATGTGAGGACTGGAATCGATCCTATCAGCCACCTTTTATCGCCAAAAGCGATAAGATCGACGCACTGTGTAGCGTATTTGTCTCCAATCGCATGCGAAACAACCTGAAGGGCATCGACGTTTTCGTCGCTGCGGCGGAAGCGAGCAGCTTTGCGGAAGCCGCGGAGAAGCTGCACATCACGCGATCGGCGGTCGGCAAGAGCGTCGCGCGCCTCGAGGAGCGGCTGGGCGTCGTGCTATTTCAGCGGACGACGCGCAGCCAGAGCCTGACCGACGAAGGTGCGCTGTTCTACGACCATTGCCTGCGCGCGATGGAGCAGATCCAAGCGGGCGAGGCACTGCTGGAAACCGGCAAATGGCAGATGAAGGGGCGCCTGCGCGTGTCGATGCCGACGCTCTTCGGTCATCTTTGCGTGGCGCCGATCCTGATCGAGCTGGCGAAGGCGCATCCCGAGCTCGATCTCGACCTGTCGTTCAGTGATCGTTCCGTCGACCTGGTCGAAGAGCGTTTCGATCTCGCGGTGCGTGTCGGCACGTTGCCGAACAGCAGCGAGCTGGTGGCGCGACCGCTGGGCGAGCACCGGATGGCGTTTTGCGCATCGCCGGCGTACCTGAGCCGCTGCGGCGAACCCGCGACCTACGAAGAACTCGAACGGCACAAGGCGCTGGCCTATACGCGTTTCTGCCAGGTGCATCGCTGGCGCGTGATCGTCGACGGCCAGCGCGTGGAGCTGCAGCCCGCCGTTCGTTTGCTGTCCGACGATTTGAGCGCGCTGATGGATGCGGCCGTCGCGGATCTGGGCGTCGCGTGGTTGCCGTACTGGCTGGTGCGCGACGCGCTGCGTGGCGGTGTGTTGCGGGAGCTGTTGCCCGATCGGCCGGGCGTGATCTTTCCGATCCAGGCAGTGTGGCCCTACACGCTGCATCTTCCGCTGAAAGTCCGGGCCGCCGTCGATGCACTGCTGGAACATCTGCCGGCCCGGCTGGCGGCGGTCGAGGCGCGGATGTGACGACGCGGCGCCGCTGCGGTTCGGTCGACGCGCGTTACTGGCCGAAGCGGTCCGCGACGGCATCCTTCAGCCGTGCGGCGGTGATCTCGCCCATGTGCGATTCGACGAGGTTGCCTTTCGCGTCGAAGAAGAGCGTGGTCGGCAGCCCGCGCGAACCGTAGGTTTTCATCGCGTGCATCGAGCGATCGAGCAGCACGTGATCGAACCGTAGCCCCTTCTGTTCGAGGAACGCGCGCACGGCTTGCGCGTCTTCGCCCTGGTTGACCATCAGCACCGTCATCCCCGGATGCTCCTGCTGCGCTTGCGCGAGGATCGGCATTTCGCGCTGGCACGGCGGGCACCACGTGGCCCAAAGATTCACGACGACAGGCTTGCCCGCGAAGCGTTGCACCGGCACCGGCGTGGCATCGAGCGCTTCGAGCTGCAGCGCGGCAAGCGGCGGCGCGCCGTGCTGCAACGTGGCGAGCGTGCCTTGCGCGATGCCCCATGCGGCGATGCCCGCGAGCATGCCGGCCATCACCGGGCGACGCAGTGCGGACAGGCGGCGCAGGCGCCAGCCCGCGAACACGATCCCGGCCGCGAGGCCGATGCGCCAGTCGAAGCCGCCGTCGCCGAGCGCGATGATCGAGCGCGGCGCGGCGGCGTACTCGTGCCACCACTGCGCGACGTAGCCGATACGCGCGGCGAGCAGGCCGAACAGCAAGGTATCGAGGATCAGGCTCGACGCGGTCTTGTGATGTCCGTCCGGCGGGCGACGCTGGATGAAACGGGCGACGAGCCACGCGAGCAGCGCGGCGACAGCTACCGCGACGACGCGGATCGAGAAGGGACCAATGCTCAGCATGAAAGGGCGGACGTGATCGAGCGGGACTGGAGAGGGGATTGTCCGCCACGGCGATGAAGCCGTCGACGGGCGTGCGGCGATTCGACAGGTCGCCGCGTATGGGGGTTCCCGTCGAGAACGTAACGGCGCGTTGCGGATTCGGTGAACGCGCGTGGATCAGGACTGCATGATTTTCATGCGGAAGGGCCGCGAATCAGACCAGTCTGATGGTCAGCGGAATAGCGGTCGTCAACAATACGCATACCGGTGAGATGTGGTGTCCTCCGGCATCCCGAACAGGGATCTTTCCTTGACGGCCGCTCCTCCCGCGAGCGGCCGCTTTTTTATCGCCGTGCGAGCGGGCGTGAGTGTCTTGTGGCGGTCGGTGGGCGCGGCCGCGATCCGATTGATATCGGCTGACTAAACGGAATAGGACCGCTGCCAGATGCGAGCACCGGGCATTCACTCGCGCATCGCATGGCGGTCGGTTCGCGACCGGCGAGACCATTCGCTGGCGGTGGCATGTGATCCACCGCCGTTACCCGACGGGCCGCGCATCCGCGATCCGTCGGGCGTCGGGTCTTACAGCTTCTTCGATGCTGCCGGTGCCGTGTCGGCCTGCGTGGCCGCGGTCGCCGGATCGAGCGTCGCGAGCGTCTTCTCGGTGAATTTCTCGTACAGCCAGTCCATGCGCAGACTGTCGATGCCGGCGATGCCGCCGAGCGCATACGACGCCGACACCTTGAAGCGGTCGACCGGATGATTGTCGGCATCGGTGAGCGTCACGGTGCCGTCGACGTGATCGTTGCCGGCCATGAAGCCGAACATGACGGCCGAGAAACTCGATCGCACGCGAATGCCGGTGACTTCGACATTCAGGTGCATCGCGTCGGTCGAACCGGTCGTTGCCAGCAGCTTGCGTGCGGCCAGTGCGCTTTCGATTTTCCCTTTCAGGTTGTCGGGGCTGAATTTCAGATTGTCTTTCAGCGCTTCCTGCGCGGCATTGTCGAGCGTGACATTCACGATCACGGGCTTCGTGCCGAATTTGGGCGTCGATGCAGTCGCGATGGCCCCCGGCTGATCGCTGGCCTCGCGTGTCACGCTGCTCGCGCAGCCCGACAGGAAGCCGATCGTCACCAATGCCAGCGCGGCATGACGGAATACGGATTTCATGATTTGGTCTTTTTTAGTTCGGGTTATTTGAAATGGCTCTTTGGCCGGGCGGAAATCTAGCACGGGCCGATTCGATTCCAAAGGTCGAATAGATCGAAAGCCGAATCGGCATTTATTCGTCGCGGCGTTATACGCCGATGAAAAACCGGGCGACCGAGCTGCGAAAGGTTTCGGACACCAGTGATCGGATCTTGCTGTCGAGGGGCTGACCTCGGTGGGCGATCACTGTCCATTGCCGGACACAGTGCCGCCAAGCCGATACGCGGTGAAGAACTCGTACCAGGGCGAGCCTTCGCCAACCGGCACATTGAGTACTGCGGTCCGCCGCTTCAACGCACCGAACACGTCGTTGATACGCGCCGTCTGCCCCGCATCGTTGAACGGATAAGGCCGCGCCCGGCCGGCCGCGAATGCGCCATACGCGATCGCGAGCAGGCGCGCGCTGTCGTCGGTCGACGCGATCGACCCGTTGATCATTTCAGCGAAGCGCGGCCGGTCTTCCGCGCGCGATCCGGACAGGCACAGGAACACGATCGCCGACAGTTCGTGCAGATCCTTCATCCGCAGCAGCTCCGGCAGCTGCGCGACGATCCGCTCGACCGGTTCATCGCGCAGTGCATCGCTGAAGTCGAGCACGGCGGTCATCGGATTCGTGTCCGCCTTCAGGCGCTCGAGCGCCGACGACGATACGGCCGACGCGCTCGCCCCGTCCGACGACGTTGCCGGCGCCGCCCGCAACGCCTCGGCCACCTGCTGCGTCCATTCCGGAAAGATCATCCGCACGTTGCCGAACTGCTCGCCGCCTTCCGCCGCCGGATTCCAGCGATACACGATCGTGCCGCCGCGAATGAACGGCGAATACAGGTGTTCGGGTGTCTGGGGCAGCGGCCGCCGGTTGATCGGCAGCCAGGCGAGCGTCAGCCAGTCGTAGCGGCCGGTGGCCGGCACGGACGGGCTCGAGCTCGCGACGACCTGCCACGTGCCGCGATTCGCATAGCGGCGTCGCGCGTCGGGCACCGGGACGGTCCGGCCTTTCGCGGTGTCGAAGTAGGTCGTGCCGGTCACGTTCGTGCCGCTGTCCGCGGCCGGCGTGAGGGTGGAGATGACCCACGATGCGCCGTCCGCCGAACGATAGTCGGACGGCTTCAGCGTGGCGACGTCGTGCACCATGCGCGTTTCCGCCGCGACGGGGCTCGGAGGGAGATTGGCGGGCGCGGCCAGGATGCTCGGCATGGGATGTCCTCGGAATCGGGTGCGCATCGACGAGCAGCGGCGACGCGCGGCGGCGCAAGTTGTTTTATGTAACTGTAGAACTTCGCGACCGGAAACGGAAACCGGCCGAAGCGGTGCAACGCGCTCACACCGTTCGCCGCTTCGGCTTACCATGCGCATCCTGAGCCAACGACGAACACCGGACGCTGAACGGGAGCGCACATGACCGACACGACAGCCATCACCGAACACTGGGCACAGGTCGCCGACCAATGGATTGACTGGGCCGGCAAGCCGGGGCACGACGCATTCTGGAAATACCGCGCGGGGCTCGCGGCCTATATCGGCCGCGATACCGGCCGCGCGCTGGAGATCGGCTGCGGCGAAGGCCGCGTGAGCCGTGAGTTGAAGGCGCTCGGCTACGACGTGACCGCGACCGACGTGGTGCCCGCGATGCTCGACGCCGCGCGTCACGCGGATTCCGCGCATCGCTACGAGCTGGCCGACGCGGCGTCGCTGCCGTTCGACGCGGCCAGCTTCGATCTCGTGATGGCGTACAACGTGCTGATGGACCTCGACGACATGCAGCGCGCGTTGAACGAAGCGCGCCGCGTGCTGAAGCCGGGCGGGACGCTGTTCATCTCGCTCGTGCATCCGTTCCGCGATCGTGGCAGCTTTGCGGGGCCGCAACCCGATGCGCCGTTCGTGCTGAAGGGCAGCTATTTCGGGCGCGAGCACTTCGACGGCGTGGAAACGCGCGACGGGCTGTCGATGCACTTCGCCGGCTGGTCGCTGCCGCTGCAGGCGTACATGGAAGCGCTGGAAGCGGCCGGGTTCGCGATCGTGTCGCTGCGCGAGCCGCCGCCCGATCAGGCGGATACGGATCAGTTGAAGCAGTGGGCGCGCGTGCCGCTGTTTTTATGGATCAAGGCGCGGCCGGTGGGTTGATTTCGTAGCCCCGAGGACACAAAAATCGACCGAAAGGATGCTCTTGTATCCCCGGGGCTACCGGGTTTGCCGAAACGGTTGTTCCCGGAAATGATCATGGCCTTCAATCGGGCCGGGCAATCCACGAGATTGCGCTTGCCCACGTCTCACCGTTCATCTCAGCGCGACAACTCCTTCCGGTAGAGCACGGCCCCCGGTTTTGCCGCGACGGTGTCGTAGAGTCGCATCGCCGTGTGGTTCGTCTCGTGTGTCTGCCAGTACACGCGTTCGGCGCGATGCGCACGTGCGGCGTCGTACACGGCTTCGATCAGCGCGCGGCCGACGCCCTTGCCGCGCTCGCTGTCGAGCGTGAACAGGTCCTGCAGGTAGCAGGTCGGCCCGATGTGCGTCGTGCTGCGGTGATACAGGAAATGCACGAGTCCGACCAGCCTGTCGTTGCGCTCCGCGACGAGCGCGTGCACGGGTTCGTAACCGTCGAAGAAGCGCGACCACGTCAGTTGGGTGACCCTCAGCGGCAGGGCCGTATCGTCGAAGCGGCCGTAGAAGCGGTTGTAGCCGTCCCACAGCGGCAGCCACTGGTCGTAGTCGTTTTCCGTGACCGCGCGTACGGTCAGTCCGGTGTCGTTGGCGTTCATGTTGGCGGACCTGTCGATGAGAAGAGGGCGCGCCGCCGATCCGGCAGGCGCGTCGCAGGTCTCTACGATAGGAAGTTCGCGGCCCCATGGGTAGGCCCATGACGACGGCATTTCATGGTGCCACGATCCGCACGAATCTCGCGATGTTGGCCGTCCGTCAAAGCTGGCGGGGATCGCGTCGGCTGCGCTTGGGTCTGTCGGGTTCAGCCCACAAGCAACCCTGATGCTCGCGACTCACCGCGAATCCCGCGCCACTCGCTACGGTCAACATGCAAGAAAAAGATCACGCCCCTTGGGTGCCGCCATCACGTTTGGAATGAGCCGACGGCTCGACTGCAATCGCGATCTTTCCTCGAACACCGTGGTTGGGACGTTCCAGCAGCGCGTGCGCGAGCGGAACGTCGGCAAGGGAATAGACCGCACCTACGTGTGGCCGCAGCTGTCCACGCTCGATCAAGGCGCTCAACTCATCCAGCTTGCCGCGATTCTGTCGCGTGAACACGAAGTGATAGCTCGCGTTCTTGCCCCAGGCCTGAATGACGTTTTGCGGCTGGGCGATGTCCACGATCGTGACGACGCGGCCAAGCTGGGCGAGCGCATCGGGGCTGCGCGACAGGGTGTTGCCGCCGATGGTGTCGAACACGACATCGACGCCGCGGCCACCGGTGTCTCGCATGACGGCGTCGACGTAATCGTCCTTTTCGTAGTCGATGACCACATCGGCACCCAGGCTCCGGGCGAACTCGACGTTTGCTTCGCGCACGGTCGTGAACACCCTCGCACCGATGGCTTTGGCGAGCTGGATCGCCACATGGCCGACGCCTCCCGCGCCGCCGTGTACCAGAATGCTTTCGCCCACGCGCAGCGCTGCACGCACGACCAGCGCTTCCCAAACCGTCCCGCCAACCAGCGTCAGGCTTGCCGCTTCAAGATGGCTCAACGAAGGCGGCTTCTTCCCGACGATGCTTTCGGCCGCCACGTGGTACTCGGCATAGCTGCCAGGCCCGTCGAAGATCTGCGGGGTGTACCAGACTTCGTCTCCCGGCGAGAAGGCCGTCACACCCGGCCCGACGGCTTCGACCACGCCGGATACGTCGTGTCCGGTAATGGCCGGAAGTGGCACCAGGTCCGGATAGTCGCCCCGTCGGACCTGGTAATCCAATGGGTTGATGGAGGTGGCATGGACCCGGACCAGGACTTGTCCCGCGTGCGGCACCGGCTTGGGCACGTCGCCCAGTTCGAATGATTCCGGGCCGCCAAATGACTTGAGCAACAGCGCTTTCATTGCACTTCCTCGTTTCGATAAAAAGGGATATCGGGAATTATCGATATCATGGGGCAAAAAATTACAGGTCTTTCCCGATGGTCTTGGCCAGCGCGCTGATGGCTGCTTCGTTACGCTTGTAGTAGGTCCACTGGCCGATGCGCCTGACTTCCACCAGGCCTGCTCGTTGCAGCGTCGCAAGGTAATCGGATACCGTCGACTGCGACAGCCCGACGCCTTCCTGAATACTGCTGACGCAGACGCCCACCGTATGAACATCCCCTTCATCCTGCGGAGGGAAGTTCTTCACGGGATCCTTCAAACCCTGCAGGATTTCAAGGCGTGTCCGGTTCGAGAGGGCTTTGAAGATGTCGAGCAATTCCATGGGCAGCGAGTATATCGAGATTTACCGATATGTCAATGTGGGTGCCAACCGTCGTTCCGTCGAGTCGCTCCGGTTCTGGCGCCACACTCGGATTGGCATGCGTTCCTTGGAACGGACGTGTTCAGCCGCTCAAGGGTGCTTTTCAACGGAATGAGCCTCCGGGAACCACGCCACGCCACCCACACGCCACCACGCCATTCCTTTCACTCTGTTAGACTTTTTCGCCCATCGCCGCCATCCGGGCTGCGCCGTGCCCGGTTCATCCCGCCATGAACGAAACCCGTGCGTCGCATCCGATCACCGAGGTCCTGCGGGCCTACTGGAAGGCCGATCGCCTGATGTTGCTGACGGTCGTGGCGGTCGTCCTCCTGTCGAGCGCGAGCGCGGTTGCCGCACCCTATCTGTTCTCGCGCCTGATCGACGCGCTGTCGCATCGCGGCGTGCTCCACGCGCTGATTCCGGGCTTCGTGCTCTACGCGGTGCTGCTGGGCCTCTCCAGCGCGCTGCAACGCGTGGTGCAATACCTCGCGTTCATGAGCTCGGAGAATCTGGGCTTCATCACCAGCACGCGCTTTTTCGAGCGCATCCTGAAGAAGACCACGGCGTTCTTCGTCGAGCACAATCCCGCCGAAATCCAGAACGCGAACGTGCGCGGCAGCCGGGCGCTGTCGGTGCTCGTGCTGCTGAGCCTGATGGAGCTGATCCCCGGCACGCTGCAGATCGTGCTCACGCTCGTCACGCTCGGCGCACTGATCAACGTCGAGGTCGTGGCCATCACCGCCGCCTACGGTGCGGTCGCTGTGACGATCGCGATCGTCGGCGCGCGGCGCTCGCGCGCGTTCCTCGATCGCGCGATCGAGGCCGGTCAGGAGAATGCGCGTTTCGTCGGCGGCGCGATCAACGCGATGGAGACGCTCCGGCATTTCGGCAGCCATCGCTGGATGAACGAACGTTTCTCGGAGAAAGCGCGCGTCGAGCGCGACAGCTGGCGCGCGTATGTGCTGCAGCACGTCCGCTATCTCGCGGTGCTGGGCCTCGGCCTCGCGGTCCAGTTCTCGGTGACGTTCTGGCTGCTGCTGCCGCGCCATGCGGCGGGCGCGCTGTCGATCGGCGACATCGTGCTGTTCAACACGTTGCTGCTGCAGCTGAACCAGCCGTTCGAAATGATCGCGCGCTCGGTCGACGAGTGCGCCCGCTCCCGCGCGGCGCTCGGGCCGTTCGCGGCGCTGTGGACGGCGCCCGAGGAGCGGCAGGTGTCGCACGCGTCGGCGTTCGCGCCGCGCGACGGGCGCATCGTGTTCGACCGCGTTGCCTATGCGTACGACAACGGCCGCGGCGTGACCGACGTCGACTTCGTCGCCGAGCGTGGTGCGATCACGTTCCTCGTCGGCGAAACCGGCGCGGGGAAATCCACCGTCTTCAAGCTCGCGCTGAAGTCGATCGAGCCGACTGGCGGGCGCATTCTCGTCGACGGCGTCGATCTCGCGGAGATCGATCGCGCGGACTGGTACGGCGCGGTCGCCGTCGTGCCGCAGGATGTCGTGCTGCTGAACGAAAGCCTCGAGGACAACATCCTGCTCGGCCGCCCGCGCGATGCGCAGCGTCTGCGCGAAGCGGCGGCGAAGGCGACGATCCTGACGTTCATCGAGAGTCTGCCGGACGGCTTTCGCACCACGGTGGGCGAGCGTGGGCTGAAGCTGTCCGGCGGCGAGCGCCAGCGCATCGCGATTGCCCGCGCGCTGTATGGCGATCCGACCGTGCTGTTCCTCGACGAAGCGAGCTCCGCGCTCGACGAAGCCACCGAGCGCGACATCATGGAGCACGTGCGGCTGCTGGCCCGCGACGTTACGGTCGTTGCGATCACGCACCGGCGCTCGGTCATCGGGCCGGCCGACAAGGTCGTGCGGCTCGGCGACGCGCGTGTGCCGGCGTAGCGCTGCACGGTCGCGCGCGCAGGCTCCGCGGGCCGTCGGCGCTTACCCGCGCAGCGGCGGATTGAGCTGCGCGAACGCCTGCTGGCGGCGATACGGGAAGTACGGATAAGGCGCTTCCACCGCGCTCGCCGCGTCGAGCGTCGCGACCTGTGCATCGGTCAGCGCCCAGCCGACCGCGCCGAGGTTCTGCCGCAGCTGTTCCTCGTTGCGCGCGCCGATGATCACCGACGATACCGTCGGGCGCAGCAGCAGCCAGTTCAGCGCGATCTGCGGCACGGTCTTGCCGGTTTCCTCGGCGATCGCGTCGAGCGCATCGACCACGTCGTACAGGCGCGCGTCGTCGACCGGCGGCCCGAAGCTGGCCGTTTCATGCAGGC
Source organism: Burkholderia sp. Ac-20384 (assembly GCF_017104605.1). NCBI lineage: Bacteria > Pseudomonadati > Pseudomonadota > Betaproteobacteria > Burkholderiales > Burkholderiaceae > Burkholderia > Burkholderia sp. Ac-20384. The sequence goes on from NZ_JAAGPE010000200.1 coordinate 15,508, forward strand.
GGCTGCCTTCGGGCAGTGGCGTATTGCGCCGGATCTTGCCGGTGAGCCGGCCCCAGCCGAGCGGGCTCCAGACGAGCGCGCCGAGCCCCTGGTCGGCGCCGAGCGGCATCAGGTCCCACTCGTAGTCGCGGCCGACGAGCGAGTAGTAGACCTGGTTCGCCACGTAACGCGACCAGCCGTGCTGATCCGCCACTGCCAGCGACTTCATGATCTGCCACCCTGCGAAGTTCGACACGCCGATGTAGCGCAGCTTGCCCGCGCGCACGAGATCGTCGAGCGTCGACATCACTTCCTCGACCGGCGTGCTGGCGTCGAATGCGTGGAGTTGCAGCAGGTCGATGTAGTCGGTGTCGAGGCGGCGCAGTGCGTGGTCGACGGCGCGGACCAGCCGCGCGCGCGACGTGCCCGCGTCGTTCGGGCCGCTGCCGGTCGGCAGGCCCGTCTTCGTCGAGATCAGCACCTGGTCGCGGCGTCCCTTGATCGCGGCGCCGAGTACGCGCTCGGATTCGCCGTCCGAATACACGTCGGCCGTGTCGAACAGGTTCACGCCGGCTTCGAGGCAGATGTCGATCAGGCGGCGCGCTTCGTCGACGCCCGTGTTGCCCCATGCGCTGAACAGCGGGCCGGTGCCGCCGAACGTGCCGGCGCCGAAGCTCAGGACGGGAACCTTGAGGCCGGAGCGGCCGAGGGTGCGGTATTCCATGGCGGGTTTCCTTGGGGTGATCGAAGTGTCGAGAGGCGGCCGCGTGGCCAGGTGTCGCCACACTGTATCGCTTGCGGATATTTCGGATAATTGGGCAGACTTCGAAAATATCGTTCGGAAGAGGCGAATAATGCTGCTCGACAATCTCGCGCTGTTCCTGCGCATCGTGGAGAAGGGTGGACTGGCCGCGGCGGGCCGTGAGTTCGGGCTGTCGCCGGCCACCGTGTCCGAGCGGCTGACCGCGCTCGAGCGCCACTACGGCGCGGCGCTGCTCACGCGCACGACGCGCGCGATCAGCCTGACCGACGAAGGCCGCACGCTCGTCGACGGCGCGCGGAGCCTGCTCGCCGAAGCCGACGAACTCGAAAGCCGCGTGCGGCTCGGTGTGCAGACGCTGTCGGGCCCCGTGCGCCTGAGCGCGCCGGCCGATCTCGGCCGCGAGCGGGTAGTGCCCATCGTCGACGCGTTTCTCGCCGAGCATCCGGGCGTGACGGTCGACCTGCATCTCGGCGACGGTTACGTCGATGTCGTCGGGCAGGGGCTCGATTTCGCGATCCGCCGTGGGGTGCTTGCCGACAGCTCGCTGCGCAGCCGTTCGCTCGGCCGCGCGCGGCGCGTGGTGTGCGCGTCGCCCGCGTATCTCGCGGCGCACGGCACACCGAAGCATCCGGACGATCTCGCCGCGCACGATTGCATCGTGATGCGCTTCGGGCCGGACCTGTATGCCGAATGGCCGTTCAGCATCGATGGCGAACCCCGGCGCGTGACGGTGCGCGGCCGGCGTGTGGCCAACGATGGCTCGCTCGTGCGCGCGTGGTGCGTCGCGGGGCACGGCGTCGCGCTGAAGTCGCTGGTCGACGTCGAACAGGATCTGGCGTCCGGCGCGCTCGTGGAAGTCTTGCGCGCGTTCTCGCCGGGCGACGTCGACTTGCAGATCGTCTATCCGGGCAACGCCGTGCAACCGAGGCGCGTGCGTGCGCTGATCGACAGGTTGGCGCAGGCGCTGGGCGCGGGGTAACGGGCAGGGTTCAGTCGGTCCGTTAAGCGTTGCAGCGTCTGTCCGGACGTGATCGCATCGAAGGCGGGCGTGACGATTGCGAGTACGACGTCGCAGGCTGAAACCGGCGCTCGATCGATTGCACACATTTCGTCATTTAGCTAATATTCGAAACGTTAATCGAACTCCGCATGCTCATGGACGACGTCACCCGCATCAGCGCATTGGCCAACGAAAGCCGTCTGGCCGTGATGCGCTGGCTCAAGCAGCCACGCAAGCATTTCCCGCCGCAGCCGCACGGCGATTTCGACGAACTCGGCGTGTGCTGCACGTACATCACCGAGAAGCTCGGCATCGCGCCGGCCACGACCACGCGCCACATGCGCATCCTCGCGGATGCCGGGCTCGTGCAGGCGACCCGCGCCGGCAAGTTCACGTACTACAAGCGGATCGACGGCGCGCTTGAGCAACTCGGCCGCGATCTTTTGCAACTCTGACTCCCACTGAGGCTACCGACATGGACGAACTTGCATTGCTGGCCGACGCCGACCGGCGCGCGCACGCGTATCTGGCCGCGACGAACGCGCGGCGCGCGTTTCCCGACGCGGCCGCACTGGCCGGCCTTGCGGCGTTCGACGAGCCGCTGCCCGACGCGGGCCGCCCGGCCGACGACGTGCTTCGTCGGCTCGACGAGCGCGGCACGCCCGCGACCGTCGCGTCGAACGGACCGAACTACTTCGGCTTCGTGATCGGCGCCGCGCTGCCGGCCGCGGCGGCGGCCGAGCGGCT
>NZ_JAAGPE010000201.1:0-18024 GCF_017104605.1 Burkholderia sp. Ac-20384
CTATCTCGACCGCGGGCGTTTCCTGCGACACATGGGCGATCCGCCACGACGGCGGCATCGAGAAATCGCCGCCGTCCGAGTGCAGCTCTCCGCGCAGGACCGAGAACAGGGTCGACTTGCCGGCGCCGTTTGCACCGATCAGGCCGGCTTTCTCGCCGGGATTGAGCACGAAGGAGGTCGACTCGAACAGCGGCTTGGTGCCGCGCGCAAGGCTGAACTGATTGAAACGGATCACGGCGGAAATGACTGGCCAAAACCGCTATTCTAGACTGCGCGCCGCTCGCGCCGGGCATTGGCCGTTCGGCGGATGCCGCAACGGGGCAATTTCGCCTAGACTCCACGTCGATCCGGTTTCGTAAAAGGAGTGCCCGATGTCCACCCTGTATTCGTTCAGCGCAGAGACGCTTGCCGGCGCGCCGGCCTCGCTCGACGCGTATCGCGGCAAGGTGCTGCTGATCGTCAACACCGCAAGCGAGTGTGGTTTCACGCCGCAGTACGCGGGCCTGCAGAAGCTGTACGACCAGTACGCGGCGCGCGGTTTCTATGTGCTCGGCTTCCCGTGCAACCAGTTCGGCAAGCAGGAGCCCGGCGACGCTACGCAGATCGGCGCGTTCTGCGAGCGCAATTACGGCGTCACGTTCCCGATGTTCTCGAAGATCGACGTGAAAGGCGACCATGCGCATCCGCTGTACCGCTACCTGACCGACGAAGCGCCCGGCATTCTCGGCCTCAAGGCGATCAAGTGGAATTTCACGAAATTCCTGGTCGATCGCGAAGGGCGCATCGTCAAGCGCTACGCGCCGTCGACCAAGCCGGACGAAATCGCCGCGGATATCGACAAGCTGCTGTAACGGCGGCTGGCGGCGTTCGCGGCGCCGGTGCGGATCGCACGGGCGCCGCCGCCGCCGTCCCGGCCGTTAGAGGATCGGCGCGAACAGCCGCGCGACGTGCATCGCGATGCGCCGCCAGGCGGGCGACCGGCGATATTCGCTCGCATCGACCTCGTACGCCTGCGCGAAATCTGCGTCGAGCATCTTCTCGACCTCGTCGGCGAACGTGCGGTCGACGGTCAGCACCATGATCTCGAAGTTGAGGCGGAACGAGCGGTTGTCGAGATTCGCGCTGCCGATCGCCGCCGCGATGCGGTCGATCAGCACGACCTTCTGGTGCAGGAAGCCGGGCCGGTAGCGGAACACCTTGACGCCCGCATCGACCAGGTCGCGTGCGTACAGCTTCGACGCTTCGAACACCACGTAGTGATCGCGCCGGCTCGGGATCAGGATGCGCACGTCGACGCCGCGCATCACGGCGAGCTTCAACGCCGAGATCACGGCTTCGTCGGGGACGAGGTACGGCGTGGTGATCCAGACCCGCTCGCGCGCGGCGTTGATCGCCTCGACGAAGAACAGCGAGCCCGTCTCCTGCTTGTCGGCCGGCCCCATCGGCACCGCGAGGCAATGCATGTTGTCGCCGGGCTGCGCGGGCGGCGGCAACGCGAGCGGCGGCAGCTTCTGCGTCGCCCAGTGCCAGTCTTCGGCGAACACGTACTGGATGCTCGCGACCACCGGGCCGCGGATCTCGATGTGCGTGTCGCGCCACGGCGACAGGCGCGGCTTCGCGCCGAGATACTCGACGCCGACGTTGTGGCCGCCGACGAACGCGCGATTGCCGTCGACGACGACGATCTTGCGGTGGTTGCGGAAGTTGAGCTGAAAGCGGTTGACGAACTTCCGGTTGGTCGCGAACGGGTGGACCTCCACGCCGCCCCGGCGCAGCGTGTCGACGTAGCTGTGCGGCAGGTCGAAGCTGCCGATGCTGTCGTACAGCAGGCAGCAGCGCACGCCGGCTGCCGCGCGCGCGAGCAGCGAGTCGCGCAGCATCCGGCCGAGCGCATCGTCGCGCACGATGAAGAACTGCACCACCACGTAGTCGCGTGCGGCGTCGATGGCCGCCAGGATCGCCGAGAACGTCGCGTCGCCGTTCACCAGCGTGCGCACCGAATTGCCGCCGAGGAACGGCATGCCGCCGAGCCGCGTGAGCGCGAGCACCGCGGCCTGGCCGATTGCATCGGCGGCCGGCCCGTCGGTTGCGTCGGTGCTGAGCCACGGCGAGCGCGGTGTGTGCATGCGCAACATTTCCAGCTCGTGGCGCCGGGCGTCGACGTAGCCGGAGAACTTGCTGCGGCCGAGGAACAGGTACGGAATGAGCGTCAGGTACGGCATGGCCGCGAGCGAGACGGCCCACGCGATCGCGCCTTGCGACGTGCGCGTGTTCATGATCGCGTGGCACGCCGCGACGATCCCGAGCACGTGGATGGTCAGGATCAGGGTGCCGAGATGTAGCCAGTCGAGGGTCATGGGCGCGTGACGGACTCCTGAGGTCGCGCGGCCGGGCGGCCGCCTACGCGCATCTTACCCAACCGTGCGGCGCAACGGTGCACCGCACGGTGGGCGAGCCGGGAACGCTCAGGCCTTGCGGGGCAGATCCGACGCCTGGATCAGGAATACGGCGTCGTCGCCCGCGCTGGTGGGCAGCCACGTGAGCTCGAGGCCGCCGAACGCGGCTTCGACGTTTTCGCGCTCGTTGCCGATCTCGACGACGAGCACGCCGTCGTCGTGCAGCCAGCGATGGGCTTCGGCGACAATGCGTCGCACGATGTCCATCCCGTCATCGCCGCCGGCGAGCGCCATCTCCGGCTCGTGCCGGTATTCGGGCGGCAGCGCGGCCATCGACGACGCGTTCACGTACGGCGGGTTCGTCAGGATCACGTCATAGCGCGAGCCCGGATCGGTGCGGAACGCGGGCAGCGGCGCGTAGAGGTCGCCGCGATGCAGCCCGACGCGGTCTTCGAGGCCGTAGTCGCGCACGTTGATCTCGGCGACTTCGAGTGCCTTGTCGGACAGGTCGACCGCATCGATCTCGGCGTTCGGGAACGCACTCGCCGCGAGGATCGCGAGGCAGCCGGAGCCCGTGCACAGCTCGAGCACCGCGCCGACTTGCTCGGGATCGGCGACGTACGGCTGCAGCCCGTCGTCGAGCAGCTCGCCGATGAACGAGCGCGGCACGATCACGCGCTCGTCGACATAGAAGCGGTGGCCGTGCATCCACGCTTCATGCGTGAGGTACGCGGCCGGCACGCGGTCGGTCGCGCGCCGTTCGATCACCGCGAGCACGGCCGCGATTTCGTCGGGCAGCAGCCGCGCGTCGAGGAACGGCTCGAGCGTGTCGAGCGGCAGGTCGAGCGTGCGCAGCACGAGGTAGGCCGCTTCGTCGTACGCGTTGTCGGAGCCGTGGCCGAACGCGAGCTTCGCCTTCGAGAAGCGCGTGACCGCGTAGCGCAGCAGGTCACGAACAGTGGCAAAAGGTGTCGTCATGCGAGGCTCCATCAGGCGATCAGTTGTTCGAGCACGCGGCGGTACACGTTCTTCAGCGGGTCGACGAAGCGCACTTCGATGTGCTCGTCGATCTTGTGGATGCTGCCGTTCGGCGGGCCGAACTCGATCACCTGCGGGCAGATGCGCGCGATGAAGCGGCCGTCCGACGTGCCGCCCGTCGTCGACAGTTCGGTCGTGATGCCGGTTTCGGTGCGGATCGCGTTTTCCAGCGCGCCCGACAGCTCGCCGCGCGGCGTGAGGAACGGCAGGCCGCTCACCGACCACTTCAGCGTGTATTCGAGACCATGCTTGTCGAGGATCGCGTGCACGCGTGCCTGCAGGCCCTCGACCGTGCTGGCGGTCGAGAAGCGGAAGTTGAACAGCAGGTCGGCGTGGCCGGGAATCACGTTGGTCGCGCCGGTTCCGGCGTGCAGGTTCGACACCTGCCAGGTGGTCGGCGGGAAGTATTCGTTTCCTTCGTCCCATTGCTCGGCGGCGAGCTCGGCGAGCGCCGGCGCGAGCAGGTGGATCGGGTTCTTCGCGAGGTGCGGATACGCGATGTGGCCCTGCACGCCCTTGACGACCAGTTCGCCCGACATCGAGCCGCGGCGGCCGTTCTTCACGACATCGCCGAGCTCGGTGGTCGACGTCGGCTCGCCGACGATGCAGTAGTCCATGCGTTCGCCGCGCGCTTCGAGCAGCTCGACGACCTTCACGGTGCCGTCGGTGGCGGGGCCTTCCTCGTCGCTCGTGATCAGGAACGCGATCGTGCCGCGGTGGCCGGGATGGGCCGCGACGAATTCCTCGGACGCGACGACGAATGCCGCGAGCGATGTCTTCATGTCGGCCGCGCCGCGGCCGTACAGCTTGCCGTCACGATGGGCGGGGATGAACGGCGGCGAGCTCCACTGCTCGAGCGGGCCGGTCGGCACGACATCGGTGTGGCCCGCGAACGCGAGCAGCTTGCCGTCGCGGCCGTCGGTGCCGCGCTTGACGGCCCACAGGTTGGTCACGCCGTGCGACGCGATGGTCTCGCATTCGAAGCCGAGCGCGGTGAGGCGCTCGGTCATGATCTGCTGGCAATGCTGGTCGTCGGGCGTCACGGACGCGCGGGCGATCAGCTGTTCGGTAAGGGCTAGGGTGGCGGACATGGTTCGGACCACTTTCGATAAAAAATGCCGGCGCGGTGGCCGGCAGCGACAAGACGTCGGGCTACGCCGACAGGCGCAGCGCGGGCAGCCCTATGCGGCAAACAGCGCCGCGTATTGATCGGCCGCGAAGCCGAGCGATTTCACGCGGCCGTTGACCACCAGCACGGGGCGCTTGATGACCGACGGCTTGTGGATCATCAGCGCGACCGCGCCGGCCTTCGTTTCGGCGGCCGCCTTCATCGCATCGTCCAGGCCGCGCCACGTCGTGCCGCGCTTGTTGACGAGCGCGTCGAGCGACACGTCCTTCAGCCAGTCCTCGACGAGCGGTGCGCTGACACCGAGCTTCTTGAAGTCGTGAAACTCGAATTCGACGCCGTGATCGTCGAGCCACACGCGGGCCTTCTTCACGGTGTCGCAGTTCGGAATGCCGTAGATGACCACGGTGTGCGGCTTTGCCATCAGTCGCCTCGCAGCAGCTCGTTCAGGCCGACCTTCGCGCGGGTCTTCGCGTCGACCTTCTTGACGATCACCGCGCAGTACAGGCTGTGCGAGCCATCCTTCGACGGCAGGTTGCCGGCGACGACGACCGAGCCGGCCGGGATGCGGCCGTAGCTGACTTCGCCCGTTTCGCGATCGTAGATCTTGGTGCTCTGGCCGAGGTACACGCCCATCGAGATCACCGAGTTTTCCTCGACGATCACACCTTCGACGACTTCCGAGCGCGCGCCGATGAAGCAGTTGTCTTCGATGATGACCGGGTTCGCCTGCAGCGGCTCGAGCACGCCGCCGATGCCGACGCCGCCCGACAGGTGCACGTTCTTGCCGATCTGTGCGCACGAACCGACCGTTGCCCACGTGTCGACCATCGTGCCTTCGTCGACGTACGCGCCGATGTTGGTGTACGACGGCATCAGCACGACGTTCTTCGCGATGAACGAGCCGCGGCGCGCGATGGCCGGCGGGACGACGCGGAAGCCGCCCGCGGCGAAATCTTCAGCGGTGTAGTTCGCGAACTTCGACGGCACCTTGTCGTAGAACTGCGAGTAGCCGCCGGCGGGCATCGGTGCGTTGTCCTCCAGGCGGAACGACAGCAGCACGGCCTTCTTCAGCCACTGGTGCACGGTCCAGTTGCCGTCGATCTTCTCGGCCACGCGCAGCGCGCCTTTGTCGAGCTGCTCGATCGCGTGCGCGACGGCTTCGCGGACGTCGGCCGGTGCGGCCTTCGGCGACAGCTCGGCGCGGTTTTCCCAGGCGGTATCGATGATTTGCTGAAGTTGTTGCGACATGTTCGTTTTCGCAGGAGATGGATGGAATTGATCGGATGGACGATTACCGCGCGAGAGAGCGGCAGAAATCGACGATGCGTTGCGCGCCCTCGACGCATTCGGGGGTGCCCGCGACGAGCGCGATCCGGATGAAATCGCGGCCCGGATTCGTGCCGTGCGCATCGCGCGCGAGGTACGAGCCGGGCAGAACCGTCACATTATAGTCGGCGTACAGGCGGCGGGCGAACTCGGTGTCCGACAGCCCGGTGCGCGACACGTTGGCCCACAGGTAGAACGCCGCGTCGGGCAGCTTCACGTCGATCACGTCGGCCAGCATCGGCGTGACGGTATTGAACTTCTGCAGGTACAGCGCGCGGTTCTCGCGCACGTGCGCCTCGTCGTTCCACGCGGCGATGCTCGCGTGCTGCCAGACCGGCGACAGCGCCGCGCCGTGGTACGTGCGGTACAGCAGGAATTTCTTCAGCAGCGCCGCGTCGCCGGCGACGAAGCCCGAGCGCATGCCCGGCACGTTCGAGCGCTTCGACAGGCTCGACAGCATCACGAGCCGCTCGAAGCCGCGGCCGAGGCGGTGCGCGGCCTCGAGGCCGCCGAGCGGCGGCGCCGCTTCGTCGAAATAGATTTCCGAATAGCACTCGTCGGACGCGATCACGAAGCCGTGGCGGTCGGACAGCGCGAACAGCTCGCGCCAGTCGTCGAGCGTCAGCACGGCACCCGTCGGGTTGCCCGGCGAGCACACGTACAGCAGTTGCGTGCGCGCCCAGACGTCGTCCGGCACGGACCCGTAGTCGCACGCGAAGTTGCGGGCCGGGTCGCTGTTCGCGAAATAGGGTTCGGCACCGGCCAGCAGCGCCGCGCCTTCGTAAATTTGATAGAAAGGATTCGGACAGAGTACGATCGCCTTCTCGCCCTGTTCGGACGGGCGGGCGTCGATCACCGTCTGCGCAAGCGAGAACAGTGCCTCGCGCGACCCCGAGACGGGCAGCACCTGCGTCGCCGGATCGATGGCCGGCAGCCCGTAGCGGCGCTCGAGCCAGTGTGCGATCGACGTGCGCAGCGCGTCCGAGCCGGCGGTGGCCGGGTACGACGCGAGACCGTCGAGCGCGGCCACCACGGCGTCGCGGATCAGCGCCGGGGTGGCATGTTTGGGCTCGCCGATGCCGAAGCTGATCGGTTTGAGGGCGCCGGAGGGCGTCACGTCCTTGAACAGGGCGCGCAGCTTTTCGAAGGGATAGGGCTGGAGCGAGTCGAGTCGAGGGTTCACGGGCGAAGCGGCCATCGCGGCCGGTTGGAGCGAAAGAAGCGGCGGGCGCGCCGCGCGGCTGCGAACGGGCGCCGATGGCGCGCGGGTCGCAACGGACAATTATAGCGTGACGGAATGCGGTCACGGCCCGCCGGAATGGCGGCCGGGCCAGTCGAATAAAGGGTATTGAACCAAATGAATAACGCGGTACGCGGCAGCCTGCCGACGCTGGCCATCCTGATCGGTGCATCGGTATGGGGCCTGATCTGGTATCCACTGCGGATCCTGGCATCGCTCGGCGTGACGGGCACGCTGGCGAGCGCGCTGACGAGCCTCGTCGCCTTCCTGTTCGTGATCGTCGCGCGGCACCGCACGATCTCGACGCTTCGCTGGCACTGGGTGCTGCCCGGCATCGCGGTGACGGCCGGCGTGACGAACCTCGGGTTCGTGTGGGGCACGATCCACGGTGAAGTGCTGCGCGTGATGCTGCTGTTCTACCTGACCCCCGCGTGGACCGCAATCTACGCGCACTTCCTGCTGCGCGAGCGGCTGACCTGGGCGGGCGCGGGGCTCGCGGCGCTGTCGATCGGCGGCGCGATGCTGATGCTGTGGTCGCCGAAGCTCGGCCTGCCGCTGCCGGCCAGCCCGGCGGAATGGGCCGGTCTCGCGGCCGGGTTGAGCTTTGCGATGAGCAATGTGCTCGTGATCAAGGCGAGCCGCGAGCTGCCGGAGATGCGCGCCGAGATGCGCACCGCGACGCTGTTCGGCGGCGCGGCCGTGTTCGGCGCGATCGCGTCGCTGTTCGAGGGAATACCGGCTGCGCCGGCGGGCGGCCACCTCGGCACGGCCGCGCTGATCATCGTCGCGATCGGCGTGACGATGGCGTCGAACAACCTGCTCGTGCAATACGGGCTGGCGCGCGTGCCGGCGAACCGTGCGTCGATCATCATGCTGTTCGAGATCGTGATCACCGCGCTGTCGGCGTGGGTGTTCGCGAACGAGCTGCCGACCGCGCGCGAGTGGGCGGGCGGCGCGTGCATCGTGCTGGCGACGCTGCTGTCGAGCTGGGTCCATCGTGCCGCACCGGCACCGGACAAACCCGGCGACGGTCGGGACAGCGCACGCGCGATGGTATGATGGAAGCCGTTTGCGGGGCCCAACGCTGTATGCGCGCGGCCCCGCTTTTGAATTCCGGGGCGCGTCGCGCGCATGGGCCGTCCGGCCTCGCGCAGTGCGGCTCCGTCCGTTTCACACCTTCTTCACATCCGATACCGCCGTGCGTCTGAGCTCGATCAAACTCGCTGGCTTCAAATCCTTTGTCGATCCCACGCATTTCCAGGTTCCGGGCCAGCTTGTCGGCGTGGTGGGCCCGAACGGGTGCGGCAAGTCCAACATCATCGATGCCGTGCGCTGGGTGCTCGGCGAGTCGCGCGCGTCCGAGCTGCGCGGCGAATCGATGCAGGACGTGATCTTCAACGGCTCGACTGCCCGCAAGCCCGGCAGCCGGGCCAGTGTCGAACTGATCTTCGACAACTCCGACGGCCGCGCGGCCGGCCAGTGGGGCCAGTACGGCGAGATCGCCGTGAAGCGCGTGCTCACGCGCGACGGCACGTCGAGTTACTACATCAACAACCTGCCGGCGCGCCGCCGCGACATCCAGGACATCTTCCTCGGTACCGGCCTCGGGCCGCGTGCGTACGCGATCATCGGGCAGGGCATGATCGCGCGGATCATCGAGGCGAAGCCGGAAGAGCTGCGGGTGTTCCTCGAGGAAGCCGCGGGCGTGTCGAAGTACAAGGAACGCCGCCGCGAAACCGAGAACCGCCTGCACGACACGCGCGAGAACCTGACGCGCGTCGAGGACATCGTCCGCGAACTCGGCGCGAACCTCGAGAAGCTCGAGGCGCAGGCCGTCGTGGCCACCAAGTACAAGGAACTCGTCGCCGATGGCGAGGAGAAGCAGCGCCTGTTGTGGCTGCTGCGCAAGAACGAGGCCGCCGGCGAGCAGCAGAAGCAGCAGCGCGCGATCGAACAGGCGCAGATCGACCTGGAGGCGCAAACCGCGAAGCTGCGCGAGGTCGAGGCGCAACTCGAGACGCTGCGCGTGGCGCACTACTCGGCAAGCGACGCGATGCAGGGCGCGCAGGGTTCGCTCTACGAAGCGAACGCCGAGGTGAGCCGCCTCGAAGCCGAGATCAAGTTCATCGTCGAATCGCGCAATCGCGTGCAGGCGCAGATCGCCGCACTCAATGCGCAGCGCGAGCAATGGCGCGCGCAGGCCGAGAAGGCGCAGGACGAGCTCGAAGAGGCCGAAGAAGCGCGCGCGATGGCCGACGAGAAGGCCGCGCTCGCCGAAGACAACGCCGCCGCGAAGCACGACGCGCTGCCGGCGCTCGAAGCGAAATTCCGCGATGCACAGGCGCAACTCAACGACGAGCGCGCACGGATCGCGCAGACCGAACAGTCGCTGAAGCTCGAAGCCGCGCACCAGCGCAACGCCGACCAGCAGCTCCAGCAGCTTCAGCAGCGCCATGAGCGCCTGAAGAGCGAAGCGGGCGGGCTCGATGCGCCGGATGAAGCGCAGCTCGAAGAGCTGCGCATGCAGCTCGCCGAGCAGGAAGAGATCCTGGCCGAAGCGCAGGCGCGCCTCGCCGACGCGCAGGAAACCGTGCCGCGCCTCGATGGCGAACGTCGTGCCGCGCAGGAGCGCGTGCAGGCCGAAGCCGCGCAGATCCACCAGCTCGAGGCGCGCCTCGCCGCGCTGAAGCAGCTGCAGGAAAACGTTCAGACCGAAGGCAAGGTACAGCCGTGGCTCGACAAGCACGAGCTAGGCGCGCTGCCGCGTCTGTGGAAGAAGCTGCATGTCGAAGCGGGCTGGGAAGCCGCGCTCGAAGCCGTGCTGCGCGAGCGCCTCGCCGCGCTCGAAGTGTCGAATCTCGACTGGGTGAAGGCTTTTGCCACCGACGCACCGCCCGCGAAGCTCGCGTTCTACGCGCCGCCCGCGGCCGGCGAACCGCCGGCGGCCGTGGCCGGCCTGCGTCCGGTGCTGTCGCTCGTGCGCATCGACGATGCGGGCATCCGCGCGGTGCTGAACGACTGGCTCGGCAACGTGTACGTCGCCGACGACATCGCGCAGGCACTTGCAACACGTACGCAGTTGCCGGCAGGCGGCGCGTTCGTCGTCAAGGCCGGCCATATCGTCACGCGAGTCGGCGTGCAGTTGTATGCCGCCGATTCGGAGCAGGCCGGGATGCTGGCCCGTCAGCAGGAAATCGAAAACCTGACGCGCCAGGTGCGTGCGCAGGCGCTGCTCGCCGACGAGGCGCGCACGGCCGCCGTGCGTGCGGAAGCCGCGCACACGCAGGCCACGCAGGCGCTCGGCGACGTGCGAGCGCAGGCCGAACGGGCGACGCAGCGCGTGCACGCGCTGCAGATGGACGTGCTGAAGCTTGCGCAGGCGCACGAACGTTACACGCAGCGCAGCACGCAGATCCGCGAGGAACTCGAGGAAATCGGCGCGCAGATCGAAGAGCAGCGCGCGATGCGCGCGGAGTCGGAAGCGAATTTCGAGCGTTTCGACGGCGAACTTGCAGAACTGCAGGCGCGCTTCGAGGACAATCAGCTCGCATTCGAGGCACTCGACGAATCGCTGACGCAGGCGCGTCAGGAAGCGCGTGACCTGGAGCGCGGCGCGAACGACGCACGTTTCGCCGCACGCAACGCGGTGACGCGGATCGACGAGCTCAAGCGCAGCATCCAGGTTGCGCACGAGCAGAGCGAGCGCGTTGCCGGATCGCTGGAAGACGCACGCGCCGAGCTCGAGACGATCAACGAGCAGACCGCGCACACGGGCCTGCAGGACGCGCTCGAGATTCGTGCGGTGAAGGAAGAGGCGCTGCAGGCCGCGCGGATCGAACTCGACGACCTGACCGCGAAGCTGCGTGCGTCGGACGAGCAGCGGCTCGTCGCCGAGCGCTCGCTGCAGCCGCTGCGCGATCGCATCACCGAATTGCAGTTGAAGGAGCAGGCCGCGCGCCTGTCGGTCGAGCAGTTCGCGGAGCAACTGACGACGGCCGAGGTCGACGAGGAAGCGCTGCGCGAGAAGCTCACGCCGGATCTGAAACCGTCGTACCTGCAGGGCGAAGTCACGCGCCTGAACAACGCGATCAATGCGCTCGGCCCGGTGAACATGGCCGCGCTCGACGAGCTGAAGGCCGCGAGCGAGCGCAAGGTGTTCCTCGACGCGCAGTCGGCCGACCTGATCGACGCGATCACGACGCTCGAGGACGCGATCCACAAGATCGACCAGGAAACCCGTACGCTGCTGCAGGGCACCTTCGACGAAGTCAACCGCCACTTCAGCGACCTGTTCCCGCGCCTCTTCGGCGGGGGCCAGGCGAAGCTGATCATGACGGGCGACGAAATCCTCGACGCCGGCGTGCAGGTGATGGCGCAGCCGCCGGGCAAGAAGAACGCGACGATCCACCTGCTGTCGGGCGGCGAGAAGGCGCTGACGGCCACCGCACTGGTGTTCGCGATGTTCCAGTTGAACCCGGCGCCGTTCTGTCTGCTCGACGAGGTCGACGCGCCGCTCGACGACGCGAACACCGAGCGTTTCGCGAATCTCGTGCGCGCGATGTCCAACAAGACGCAGTTCCTGTTCATCTCGCACAACAAGATCGCGATGGAGATGGCGCAGCAGCTGATCGGCGTGACGATGCAGGAGCAGGGCGTGTCGCGGATCGTCGCGGTGGACATGGAAACCGCCGCGGGTTTTGCCCAGAATTGACGTTTGACGAAACCGGACCGCGTTCGCGCGGCGCATGGGCGCCCGTTCGCGGTTCCGACGAACAAGAATTGCTGATGGAGCGTGCATGGACGAGTTGACACTCGGTTTGATCGGCGCGGGCGCCGTCGTGGTGGGCGGCGTCGTGGTTTACAACGCATGGCAGGGCGCGAAGGTGCGGCGCAGGATGCCGCGCCCGATGCCGGAAGAAGCGGCCGAGGCGATGAACCGCCCCGAACGCGAAGAAGATTTGCCGTTCATCGAGCCGGTGCGTCAGCCGGTGCGTCGCGAGCCCGCGGCACCGGCGCCGGCCCCGGCGGCCGCTACAGCCGGCACGCCGGCCGAAGTCGCACGCGTCGAGCCGACGTTCGGTGGAGCAGCGCCGGCCGACATGCCGGCCGATCTGCAGGCCGAGGCGACCGGTGTCGATACGCCGGCCGAGTCGGTCGAGCCGGTTGCCGGCGAGGACGCCGCACCGGCCCCCACGCACGAAACGCATGCTGAACCGGCAGAGCCGGCCGAACCCGTGCTGCCGGCCGCCACGACGATCTCGTCGGCACCGCCGGCGATCGTCGATCGCCGGATCGACTGCATCGTGCCGATCCGCCTCGGCGGGTTGCTGCCGGGCGACAAGATCCTGCCGGCTGCGCAGCGGCTGCGCCGCGCGGGCAGCAAGCCCGTGCATATCGAAGGCAAGCCGGAGGGCGGCCAGTGGGAGTTGCTGCAGAACGGCGTGCGCTACGAGGAACTGCGTGCGGCCGCGCAGCTCGCGAACCGCAGCGGCGCGCTGAACGAGCTCGAGTTCTCCGAGTTCGTGACGGGCGTCCAGCAGTTCGCCGACGCGATCGACGGCGCGCCGGAATTCCCGGACATGATGGAAACGGTCGCGATGGCGCGCGAGCTCGACGCGTTTGCCGCGCAGTGCGACGCGCAGCTGTCGATCAACGTGATGTCGGACGGCGCGCCGTGGTCGGCAAACTACGTGCAGGCGGTCGCGTCGCAGGACGGGCTGCTGCTGTCGCGCGACGGCACGCGTTTCGTGAAGCTCGACGCGAAGCAGAACCCGGTGTTCATGCTGCAGTTCGGCGACACGAACTTCCTGCGTGACGATCTCACGTACAAGGGCGGCAACATGATCACGCTGGTGCTCGACGTGCCGGTCGCCGAAGAGGACATCCTGCCGTTCCGGCTGATGTGCGACTACGCGAAATCGCTGTCCGAACGGATCGGCGCACGCGTGGTCGACGATTCGCGCCGGCCGCTGCCGGAATCGACGCTGGTCGCGATCGATCAGCAACTGATGAAGCTGTACGCGAAGCTCGAGGAAGCAGGCATCCCGGCCGGTTCGCCGGTCACGCGCCGCCTCTTCAGCCAGTAACGCGAACGCGCGGACGGCGGGCGTCAGCGCCGCCGTTCGTCGCTGCAGCGCACACGCTGCTGTTTGCGCTGCAGCACGCGCATCGGGCGCGCATTGCACGCCCCGCCGCGGCGGCAAACTGAGATAATCGGGCATCCGATTTTCTCAGAACGACTCTGCCGCCAGCATGGCCCGAACCCAAGCCGAACCGCCAGCCAGCCAGCCCGACGCGCGCGCCGCGTGGCTGCGCGATCAACTCGAGCGGGCGAACTACGCCTACTACGTGCTCGACCAGCCGGATCTGCCCGACGCCGAATACGACCGGTTGTTCCGCGAACTGCAGCAGCTCGAAACCGACCATCCCGAACTCGTGACGCCCGATTCGCCGACGCAGCGCGTCGGTGGCGAGGCGGCTGGCGGCTTCACGCCGGTTGTCCATGACGCGCCGATGCTGTCGCTGAACAACGGCTTCGCCGACGAGGACATCGCCGCATTCGACAAGCGTGTCGCCGACGCGCTCGACAAGACGACCGATCTCGCCGGCTCGGTGACGGAGCCTGTCGAATACGCGTGCGAGCTGAAGTTCGACGGCCTCGCGATTTCGCTGCGCTACGAGCAGGGCATATTCGTGCAGGCGTCGACGCGCGGTGACGGGACGACGGGCGAGGACGTGACCGAGAACGTGCGCACGATCCGCTCGATTCCGCTGAAGCTGAAGGGCGAGAATGTGCCGGCCGTACTCGACGTGCGCGGCGAGGTGCTGATGTTCAAGCGCGATTTCGCACGCCTGAACGAACGCCAGCGCGCGGCCGAGCAGCGTGAATTCGCGAACCCGCGCAACGCGGCGGCCGGCAGCTTGCGCCAGCTCGACTCGAAGATCACCGCGCAGCGTCCGCTGTCGTTCTTCGCGTACGGGATCGGCGTGCTCGACGGGATGCCGATGCCCGATACGCACAGCGCGCTGCTCGACTGGTACGAGTCGCTCGGCCTGCCCGTGAACCGCGAGCGCGAGGTCGTGCAGGGCGCCGAAGGCTTGCTCGGTTTCTTCCGCAAGATTGGCGAGAAGCGCGAATCGCTGCCGTACGACATCGACGGCGTCGTCTACAAGGTCAACCGGCGTGACGAGCAGGAGCGCCTCGGCTTCGTGTCGCGCGCACCGCGCTTTGCGCTCGCGCACAAGTTCCCCGCGCAGGAAGCGCTGACCAAGCTCGTCGCGATCGACGTGCAGGTCGGCCGCACGGGCGCGATCACGCCGGTCGCGCGCCTCGAGCCCGTGTTCGTCGGCGGTGCGACCGTGACGAACGCGACGCTGCATAACGAGGACGAAGTACGACGCAAGGACATCCGGATCGGCGATACCGTGATCGTGCGCCGCGCGGGCGACGTGATCCCCGAGGTGGTCGGCGCGCTGCTCGACCGGCGCCCGGCCGATGCGGCCGAATTCGTGATGCCGACCGAATGCCCGGTGTGCGGTTCGAAGATCGAGCGCCTGCCGGACGAGGCGATCGCGCGCTGCACGGGCGGCCTGTTCTGCCCGGCGCAGCGCAAGCAGGCGCTGTGGCACTTCGCGCAGCGCCGCGCGCTCGACATCGACGGGCTCGGTGAGAAGATCATCGACCAGCTCGTCGAGCTGAATCTCGTGCGCACGCCGGCCGACCTGTTCAATCTCGGCTTTGCGACGCTCGCCGAGCTCGACCGGTTCGCCGAGAAGTCGGCACAGAATCTGCTCGACTCGCTCGAGAAGGCGAAGCATACGACGCTCGCGCGCTTCATCTACGGGCTCGGTATCCGTCACGTGGGCGAATCGACCGCGAAGGATCTCGCGAAGCATTTCGGCTCGCTGACGCCGATCATGGACGCATCGATCGAAGAATTGCTCGAAGTCAACGACGTCGGGCCGATCGTCGCCGAGTCGCTCCATCAGTTCTTCGCGGAAGAGCACAACCGGACCGTGATCGAGCAGTTGCGCGCGCCGGGCAAGGTCACGTGGCCGGAAGGGCCGCCCGCGCCGAAGGCGCCGCAGGGCGTGCTGGCCGGCAAGACGGTCGTGCTGACGGGCACGCTGCCGACGCTCACGCGCGATGCCGCGAAGGAAATGCTCGAGGCGGCGGGCGCGAAGGTCGCCGGTTCGGTATCGAAGAAGACGGATTACGTGGTCGCGGGCGCCGAAGCCGGCAGCAAGCTCGTGAAGGCCGAGGAACTCGGCATCCCCGTGCTGGACGAAGACGGTCTGCACCAACTCCTGGAGGGCAATACGCCATGATTCGCGAGATCCTGAAGATGGGCGATCCGCGCCTGCTCGAAGTCGCCAAGCCGGTCGAGCGGTTCGATACCCCCGAACTGCACGAGATCGTCGCGGACATGTTCGAGACGATGCACCATGCGAACGGCGCCGGGCTGGCCGCGCCGCAGATCGGCATCGGGCTGCAGATCATCATCTTCGGCTTCGGCAACAACAACCGCTACCCGGACGCGCCGCCGGTACCGGAGACCGTGCTGATCAACCCGAAGGTCGAGTACATGCCACCGGACATGGAAGAGGGCTGGGAGGGCTGCCTGTCGGTGCCGGGGATGCGCGGCGTCGTCAGCCGCTACGCGAAGGTGCGCTACAGCGGCTTCGACCAGTATGGCGAGAAGATCGATCGCGTCGCCGACGGTTTTCACGCGCGCGTCGTCCAGCACGAATACGATCACCTGATCGGCAAGCTGTATCCGATGCGGATCACCGACTTCACGCGCTTCGGCTTCACGGAAGTGCTGTTCCCGGGGCTCGATCCGGCGTCCGACGACTGATCGTCCGGCGTTCCCGGTTTCTCGCAGGAAACAAAAAAGCCCGCTTGCGCGGGCTTTTTCATTGCGTGGTGCGCGTGTGGCGCACCCGCGGTCAGAACGTCTCGTCGGCCGACAGATAGCGCCATTGTCCCTGCGGCAGTGCGCCGAGCATCACGCGGCCCATCCGCACGCGCTTCAGGCCGATCACGTCGAGGCCCACCAGTTCGCACATGCGGCGGATCTGGCGTTTCTTGCCTTCGCGCAGCACGAAGCGCAACTGCTCGCCGTTCTGCCAGCTCACCATCGCGGGCTTCAGCGCGACGCCGTCGAGCTCGAGGCCGTGGCGCAGCTTCGCGAGCGATTCCGCGGGGAAGTGCTGGTCGATGTCGATCAGCCGTTCGCCGAAGCGCACGCGCACCAGGTACTCCTTGTCGATGTCCGACTGCTCGCCGATCAGTTGCTTCGCGACTACGCCGTTCTGCGTCAGCACGAGCAGGCCGGTCGAATCGATGTCCAGGCGGCCGGCCGGTGCGAGTGCGTGCAGGTGCTGCGGCGAGAAGCGCACCGGCGAATGGTCGCCGCTCCAGCGGTTCGCGCGCGTGATCAGCACGGCGGCGGGCTCGTAGCCGTCTTCCGCCTGGCCCGACACGTAACCGACCGGCTTGTGCAGCAGGATCGTCACTTGCGCGGCCTGCGCGGCGCTCGCGCGTTCGTCGATCTCGATTTTCTGGTCGGCGCGGACCTTGGTGCCGAGCGTGTCGATGCGTTCGCCGTCGACGAGCACCCAGCCCTTTTCGATCCATTCGTCAGCTTCGCGGCGCGAGCACATGCCGAGCTCGGACATCCGCTTCGACAGGCGCATCAGGCCCGTTTCGTCGCCGTAGTCGACGTCGGCCGAGGCGCGCTTGACCGGTTGCGCGGTCTTGACCGCACCGAACGAGCGACGCTCGCCGTCGCGTGCGGGGCGGGCCGGGCGGTCGCCGAAGCTGCGCTTCGCGCCTTCGCCGGCAGGCTTGTCGCGATACGACGGGCGCTTGCCGTCGTCGGCGCCTGCGCGGCGCGGGCGGTCATCGTCGTTGCGGCGCGGCGGGCGATCGGACGACGTGCGGCGGTCGCCGAAGCTGCGCTTTGCGCCTTCGCCGGATGCGTTGTCGCGATAAGGTGCGCGTGCGCCGCCTTCACTGGAACCTGCGCGACGCGGACGTGCATCGTCATCGCGACGCGGCGGACGATCCGACGACGTGCGGCGGTCGCCGAAGCTGCGCTTTGCACCTTCGCCGCCTGCGTTGTCGCGATACGGTGCACGTGCACCGCCTTCGCTGGAACCTGCGCGACGCGGGCGCGCATCGTCATCGCGACGCGGCGGACGATCCGACGACGTGCGGCGGTCGCCGAAGCTGCGCTTCGCACCTTCACCGCCTGCGTTGTCGCGATACGGTGCACGTGCGCCGCCTTCACTGGAACCTGCGCGACGCGGACGTGCATCGTCATCGCGACGCGGCGGACGATCCGACGACGTGCGGCGGTCACCGAAGCTGCGCTTCGCGCCTTCACCGCCTGCGTTGTCGCGATACGGTGCACGTGCGCCGCCTTCACTGGAACCTGCGCGACGCGGACGTGCATCGTCATCACGGCGCGGCGGACGATCCGACGACGTGCGACGGTCACCGAAGCTGCGCTTTGCGCCTTCGCCACCGGCGTTGTCGCGATAAGGTGCGCGTGCGCCGCCTTCACTGGAACCTGCACGACGCGGACGTGCATCGTCATCGCGACGCGGCGGGCGATCGGACGACGTACGGCGGTCGCCGAAGCTGCGCTTCGCGCCTTCGCCGGATGCGTTGTCGCGATACGGCGCGCGTGCGCCGCCTTCGCCACCTGCACGACGCGGACGTGAGTCGTCATCGCGACGCGGCGGGCGATCGGACGACGGGCGACGGTCGCCGAAGCTGCGCTTCGCGCCTTCACCGGCCGCGTTGTCGCGATAAGGGGCGCGCGTGCCGCGTTCGGCACCGCCGTCACGCGGCGCACGCTTGGCCGGGGCGCGATCCGCGCCCGGGC
>NZ_JAAGPE010000202.1:0-18073 GCF_017104605.1 Burkholderia sp. Ac-20384
CGGCGTCGCTCGGGTTCGGGTTCGACGCGATCAGCGCGGTGGCGGCCATCACCTGCCCCGACTGGCAGTAGCCGCACTGGACGACGTCGAGCTCGCGCCACGCCTGCTGGACCTTGTGGCCGGCCGGCGTCGCGCCGACGGCTTCGATCGTCGTGATCTTGCGGCCCGCGACGGCCGCGACCGGCAGCACGCACGAGCGCGCGGCAACGCCGTCGAGATGCACCGTGCACGCGCCGCACTGGGCGATCCCGCAGCCGAACTTCGTGCCGGTGAGCCCGACGACGTCGCGCAGCACCCAGAGCAAGGGCATGTCGTCGGGGGCGTCGACCGAGCGGGTTTCGCCGTTGATGTTGAGGGTGATCATTCAGCCTCCGGGGCCGGTGTATGGGGGAGGCGACGCGAACGACGCGCCGCGCGGTGTTGTCATTGCCGCCGCGCTGTGCGGCGGGTGCCGTGTGGCCCGGGTGGGATCGAGCCGCGACGGGAGTACAGCGGGATTACTCGGCGACGTCGATACCCGACAGCACCTTGATGACCGGCGGCGCGGTGAACCAGTCCGCCGACTTCGCGCGGAATGCGCCGAAATACGGGCTGGCGAGATGTGCGTCGAACGCAGCCTGGTCGTCGTAGATCTCGTACAGGTGCAGGTTCGGCGAGCCGTCCTGCTCGCGGAACAGGTCGTAGCGCCGGTTGCCCGGTTCGGTGCGCGTCTTCGCGACCATGCTGCGCAGTTCGGCCTCGGCAGCCTCCGCGTGTTCGGGTTTCAGGAACAGGGAAGCAATCACGTGAAGCGCCATCTTGTCACTCCTATCGAAACGGAATCGGGAAAGCCGCGCGCCGGCGTCATGTCATTCATGTCACGCCGGCGTGCGGCCGGTTGTTGCTGCAAGCCGGTACCGTCGTGTCAGGCCAGTTCGTCCGGGCCCACGCGTACGACGACCTTGCCGAAATTCTTGCCGGCGAGCAAGCCGATCAGCGCTTCCGGTGCATCGGCGAGATCGGGGACGACGTCCTCGAGCGTCTTCACCTTGCCCTGCGCGACCCATTCGCTCATGTCCTTCATGAACGTCGCGTAGCCGGTTGCATAGTGATCCAGGATGATGAAACCCTGCATCCGGATGCGCTTGCGCAGGATCGTGCCCACCAGTGCCGCCAGGCGGTCCTGGCCGGTCGGCAGCGCGGTGTCGTTGTAATGCGAGATGATCCCGCACACGGGCACGCGCGCATGGTCGTTGAGCAGCGGCCACACCGCGTCGAACACGGCCCCGCCGACGTTCTCGAAATAGACGTCGATGCCGTTCGGGCACGCTTCCTTCAGCTTCGCGGCAAACGCCGGATCGCGGTGGTCGACGCACGCGTCGAAACCGAGCGTATCGGTCACGTACGCGCACTTGTCGGCGCCGCCCGCGACGCCGACCACGCGGCAGCCCTTCAGCTTGGCGATCTGGCCGACCACCGCACCGACCGCGCCGCTCGCCGCCGCGACCACCACGGTTTCACCGGCCTTCGGCTCGCCGATCTTCAGCAGCCCCGTATAGGCGGTGAAGCCCGGCATGCCGAGCACGCCGAGTGCGTACGACGGATGCGCGAAGTTTCGGCCGAGCGGAATCAGGTCGCGGCCGTCGGACAACGCATAGTCCTGCCAGCCGGCGCCTGCAACCACCAGGTCGCCTTCGCGGAACGCCGGCAGGTTCGACGAGACGACCTGGCTGACGGTGCCGCCGACCATCGGCTGGCCGAGTTCGGCCGGCGCTGCATACGACGGTGCGTCGCTCATCCGGCCGCGCATGTACGGGTCGAGCGACAACCAGACCGTGCGCAGCAACACCTGGCCGGCGCCGGGCGTCGGCACCTCGCCGGATTCCGCGCGGAAGTTGCCCGGCGTCGGCGCGCCGACCGGGCGCGAATTCAGGATGATCTGGCGATTAGCGGTCTTGCTTTGCGGCATGTGAGCCTCCGTCAACAGGAATGGACGTGCTTCGTGGGCACGATCGGATCAGGGATGGAGCAGCGGGAGACGCACGCGGGCGGCCGCATCGGCGCTCAGGCCGGCGCGGCTGCATGCGTGCGGTTGAATCAATCGGGACAGCGTAACGCGGCGTGGCACGTTCGTCATGCGTGGTTGAGTAGACCAGTCGTCTAGATTGAGGGTAAAAACAAGGCGCGCCGATGCGCGCCCGGGTTACGACTGTGCTCCGCTCGGTTCGAGCGGCGGCAGGTTCAGCATGCGCCGCGTTTCCACCATCGCCCTTTCGAGCGGCTTGCGGTTACGGTGAATCTTTTCCAGCAGCGTTGCGCCCAGCCACAGCTCGTAGAGG
The DNA here is from genome assembly GCF_017104605.1 of Burkholderia sp. Ac-20384. NCBI lineage: Bacteria > Pseudomonadati > Pseudomonadota > Betaproteobacteria > Burkholderiales > Burkholderiaceae > Burkholderia > Burkholderia sp. Ac-20384. The sequence goes on from NZ_JAAGPE010000202.1 coordinate 2,319, forward strand.
ATCGCGGCCGTATGCGACGGATCGGCAACCCCGCTCAGCGAACCGTCGGCCAGCCCGGCCTCGATGCCGCCCGCGAGCCGCTCGATGATCTGGCTCGTGCCGTGCCGCAGCACCGTGCGCATCGCTTCCGACAGGTCCGACACTTCCGCGCCGAGCTTCACCGCGAGGCATTTACCTTCCGGATCGTCCGCGCATTGCGTGTGCAGCCAGTTGCGCCAGTACGTCATCAGGCGCTCGGCGCCTGTGCCGGACTGACGCTTGAGCAGGTTGTCGAGATGCTCGAGATAGCCGTCGAAATACGATTCGAGCAGCGCTTCGCCGAATGCCTCTTTTGAGCCGAAGTAATGGTAGAACGAGCCCTTCGGGATGCCCGCCGCAGCGAGAATCTCGTTCAGGCCGACCGCCGAAAACCCCTTGTGGAGCATGATCGGCTTGGCGATATTCAGGATGTGCTGGCGGACTTCCGCGCCTGAAGATGCATTCATGATGGCGTATGGTAGCAACGATTAGACCGGTCGTCTAGTAACCTCGAACCGGCATGTTGAGCGGCACTTTACCCGATCCCCGCCGGGCACCCAAACCGCGCGCCGGCATTCCTCGTTCCTGTCCCGCCCTGCCGCGTGCGTGGCGTCACACGCACGACTCGGTTTCGTCGCGGGCGTTTCATCGATTTCCCGCATAAATACGCGCGGCGCATGTGCCGCGATCGAGTCATTTCGACCGGCATTGCACACGTGTGCAATGCGCCGGAATGTCGTTGTCGCCTCCCGAACCCGTGACCAGGAACGCCCATGACCGCTTCGAAACCCGAACGCCCGTCCGCGCCGAACCGCCGGCGCTTCATCCAGCGCGGCGCCGCGCTCACCCTGTCGCCGCTCGTCGGCACGCTGGCTGCCTGCGGCGGCGACGGCAACCCGACGTCCGCGTCGTCGTTCGCCGCCGCCGGCGCCGCGAATACGTCTACCCGCAACTACGGTATCGCCGACCGCTCGATCACGATCAACGTCGTCAATGCGATCCCGTCGACGACGCTCGCGTACGGCAATGCGGCGAGCCAGAGTGGCTCGCTGCCGCAGGCGTCGCAAGCGCAGGTCGCGACCGGGCAATCGACTGCCGTCAGCGCGTCGAACAGCTGGGGCGACTGCACCGGATCGTTCAGCCTGGCCGGCGGCGACGCATCGTTTGCGATTTCGTACACGCATCCGTTCGGGTCGCAACCGACCACCGTCAGCGTCACGCCGTCGGCCGGCTACGTATCGGGCGCCGACGCCGCCACGTTTCCCGGGCACGACTCGGTCGCGAATCTCACGCTGTATCGCGGCGTCGCGACCGCGAACGGCGCGTGGGTCGTCCCGCTGTCGCAGCTTGCGACGCCACCGGCCAACAACTGCCAGGATTTCGCGAACAGCATGTTCGGCAACAACGTGCGCACGGCCGCGGCCATCCAGTCCGCGTATCAAAGTACCGGCCCGCTCGGCTACGTGCCGCCCGCCGACTTCACCGGCGGCCAGCTCGCGGGCTTCGTCGCGCAATGGGTGCAGCGTTGGCAGAACGGCGCGGCCTATGGCGTGCTGCCCGCTGCCGATGCTCAGCTCATCGACGCGCTGAAGCAGTATGTGTCCAGCGCGTCGAACGCCGGCCCGTTGGCGATGTGGGTGCCGCAGATCGCGTGGCAGGCCGGCTCCGATCCGGCGGTGTTCGCGCTCACGGGCTATCGCGCGTTTCCGTTCGTCGATGCGCAGGGCAACTGGATCGCGGGCACGCTGTCCGCGTTCCTGACGCTGCTGGCGGCCGGTTCGCATATCGTCGCGATCAGTGCGACGAGCGACCTGCCGACGGGCGTCACGATGCAGGCGTTCGACAGCTTCATGGGCGCGAGCGGGCTGACAACGTCGACCGATATCGGCAACTCGCACTACGCGTCGGTGTTGAACACGACAGGTCGCTATTACCTGAGCGTCGGCAGCGATTTTGCGCCGGCAAACTGCGGGCTGATCCTGTCGTTCCTGTATGGCCGCACGGTGAACAACCTGCTCGCGGGCGCCGGCACGTACAACACGTTCATCCAGCTCGAAGGCTGGCAGGCCGGCGGTTCGCGGCACAACGCCGACTATGCGACGTATCAACAGACGCTGTGGAATATCTCGACGTACGGTGCGTCCGCGTATAGCGAGAAGCGCGCGACGTCGATCTTCCTCGCGCCGGCCGGGTGGACGCCGCAGGTCTATCAGACGACGCGGATGATGCCTTACGTCGGTGCGTATGCGCAGTCGAACGGCTCGCCGCAGGGCTGGTTGAATACGTCGCTCGTCACGATTCCGGCGGACGCGCCGGCGTTGCCGTCGCGGTATGTGTCGAGTTGATTGGTATTGGTAGGTGTGCGGGCGATCGGGGGTTTGGTCGCTTGCTTGTCTGCTTCTTGCTTCAGGCTTCAGGCTCCAGGCGTGCGTCGCCTTCGGTTGACGCACGCTGGCGGTTTCTCACTCAACGCGGCGGCACTTCGTCTGCGCGCTTTCGCGTGCGCGCCCTCCGCTCGTCCCGTTGTGCGGCTGGCGCCGCCTTGGCACCACGCAGCGCCGACCGACGCGAGAGCGCTGTCATTTCGCGCCGCAGCGCATCGAGTTCCTTGCCCCGTGCGGCATCGGTCGCCTGCGCGCCGTCGAGCTGCCCTTGCAGCACGCCGCATCGATGCAGCGCGTCGCCGAGCTGCGCCTGCAGCGCTGCCCCATCCTTGCGCTGCTGCGCATCGCGCTGCTCCGTGCGCAATGCCACTGCATCGAGTTCCTTCTGCAGTCGCGCGGCCGCGAGCCGCTCGCGATCGATCTCCTGAAGCGCCCGCTTCTCCGACGCGCGCAAGCGTTCCTCGGCCCGCCCGGCATCGTCGCGCAATCGGTCGAGCTGGGTGGTGAAATCCGCGCGTGCCTGCGCGAGTGCGCGGTCGCCTTCCGCGTTGTCGGCTGTGAGGCGTTCGATATCTGCTTGCAGCGCTTGCCGCGATGCGTCGTCCGCCGCCCTCGCCTGCTCCAGTTCCTGAATGCGCACCTGCGCGGCCAGCAGTGCGGCCGTGCGTTGCTCCAGCGCGGTTTCGGTGCGGGCCAGTTCGGCCTGCAGCGCCGCGACTTCCGCCTTCGCCGCCGTCCGCTCGGCTTCGACTTCCGCTCGCAATGCGCCGAGCGCGGCTGATGCGTCGGCGCTTGACCGGCTCCATAACGCTGCAACGAGTTCACCGGCGGCCGCCTGCAGATCGGCAGGCAGATCGGGATGCTCGATGCGCACGCGACTTTTTTCCCGCAGCTCGGCCCAGAACTCGCCGAGGACGGCCGTCGGCGTGCTCATGCTGCCCTTGCGGACGAGTTGGTACAGGCGGTTCGCGGTGGGCGTGATGCCGAAGCGGAAGAACAGCAGTGCGCAGGCTTCGCGATACAGCTCGCGAGTTTTCGGGAAGTCGGCCTTGAGGCGCTCGATTTCGGCGGTCAGGCGGGATTCGTCGGCAGCGAGATCAGACATGGCGGGGTTGGGTCGGTGATTTCGTAAATAATATAACGTAAACCGTTAAATATCCAATCTTCCAAGTCTAATAATTTGACATTATTTCTATAATGTCGAGATTGATGTATGTCGCTCCGGTACTGCGTGTAATCGATCGGCGCCCACGATCCGCGTGAATGCCGCCCCTCTCGACGAGGTTGTCCTCACGCCCGATTCTTCATACGCTTATGGATCACTCCTGCCTGGGGACCCGAAATGGTGGACGTCAGATTGAACGTGCCGATGGTCGATCAGAGCGGCGTCAAGAAGACCAAGTCGGGCTCCAAAGCCCTGAAAAACGCGTGCTGGTATGCGGCGGCGTGCATGGTTTCGTACTTCCATCGCCCCGGGCCGCGTCTGGGCATTCCGGCGCTATGGCGGGCGGACCAGGGGCTCCCCTCGTCCAGGATCCCCGACTTGTGCGCGGTCGAAGGACTCATGGCGCTCAATCAGCCGACGGTCATTACGCCCGAGTGGCTGGGCGCGGTACTGACGAAGTTCGGTCCAATCTGGGCCGCGGGGAAATTCCTGGACAGACCTGACGAGTCCGATGACGAAATCGGTCACGTGATCGTCATCACGGGGATCAGGCATGGCATGGTTCACTACAACGACCCGGAGGGGCCGCCCGTGCGCACGATGCTTCTGTCGACACTCGATACCGGTCGGCACACGCCCGACGGACTGCTGGTGAAGCGACCGGACTGTTATTGAATCCATTGCGGGCGCCCCTCCACACGCCCGGTGAAAACGCCCCTGCAACCGCGTCCGAAAACCGTCAACATTGCGCAATTGAAAGCCGGTTGCGCTGCCTTGCCGTGTCGTCGGCATCCACCCGGTGCGTCCGTCAAGAAAACAGAAGAACGAGGAGCCCGCGTTGCGCACATTCCGGATCGGCTTCCGAGGCTTGTTCGTCAAGCTCGTGCCGACGTTCATTGTCGTGGGGTTCGTGGCGATGGTGCTGTCGTCGGTGCTGACGAGCGTGCTCTGGCGTGCGCATGCCGAAAGCGATATCCGCCGGTTTCTCGGCAACCTCGACCGCCCTGCGCTGGCCGCGGCGACCGGCACCGTCGACCTGCGCGACCCGGTTGCGTGCCGCGCGGCGGCCGACGCCCTGTTCTGGCAGATCGCACGCGTCGGCGCACGCGACGTGATGGATTTCGCGCCGATGATGGGCTTCTTCGGCGCCGGCCGGCTCCAGGTGCGCATTGCACGGCCGGACGGTGCCGGATGCGCAACCGCGCCGGCCGCGTCGCCGCTGCTGTCCGATGCGTTCTCTTCTGCTTCAACCAATCTGGCCGCGCCCGACACGATGCTGCACCGCGATGGCGACTGGGCCATCGTCACGCCCGTCGCGCTGGCGGGCGGCGCCATCGCGCAGATTGGCGTCCATTACTGGCCGGGCTGGCAGTTGCACTACGAGATCGCCGACGATGCGTCGGCGTACGACCTGATGCGCACCGTGCTGTATCTCGGCGCGATGGGCGCGAGCTTCGCGGGGCTGCTGGTCTGGTTGCTGGTGCGGCGCGTCCGGCGGATGACGGCCGCGGCCGATCGCTGGGCGGCCGGTGACCTGTCGGCGCGGATCGCCGACCAGTCGCGCGACGAGCTCGGCGAACTGGCCGCGCATTTCAACCGGATGGCCGATGCGCTCGCGCGTGCGTTCGGGATGCAGAAGGCGCTCGCGGTGTCAGTCGAGCGCACGCGGATCGCGCGCGACCTGCACGACACCGCGAAGCAGCGCAGCTTCGTGCTAGGCCTCAAGCTGACCGAGCTGGAGTACGAAGCGCAGCGCCACCCCGACCTGTTGCCGACCGTCGGCGCGGCGCGGCGTCTGGCCGATCATCTTCAGCAGGATCTCGACAACGTGGTGACCGGCTTCAGCTTGCCCGCGATCGCCGAGGATGGCCTGCGGGCAGCCGTTTCGCAGGCGGTGCACGACCTGCTCGCCGGCTCGGGCATCGCTTGGTCGCTCGATCTGCCGGAAGGCGCCGCGCATGCACTCGACGCGCACCCGTCGGCCGCACACGAACTGCTGATGATCACGCACGAGGCCGCCGCGAATGCGTTGCGCCATAGTGGCTGCCGCCGCATCGACATCGCGTGCGAACCGGGCGACGCCGTGCGTGCATCCCCCGGTACGCCGGCGTCGCGCTGGCGCTGGGTCGTGCGCGACGACGGCAGCGGCTTCGACCCGGCTGCCGTGCCGGTCGGCATGGGTCTCGGCAACCTGCGCTGGCGCGCGGATGCGCTGCCCGGCGGCATGCTCGACATCGCGTCGGGCGCGGACGGCACGCGCGTGACCGTCCATTTCAATCCGATGGAGACGGCATGACCACCATCCTGATTGCGGATGACCACGCAGTCGTGCGCGAAGGCATCCGCGGGCTGTTGCGGCTCGATGCGTCGTTCGAGATCGTCGCGGAAACCGACGACGGAACCTCGACGGTCGAGCAAGTGCGGGCGCATCGTCCCGACGTGCTGCTGCTCGACCTGATGATGCCCGGCATGGGTCAAGCGGGCGTGCCCGCCGCCATTCGCGCGATCCGGGCAGCCAGCGCCGACACGCACATCATGGTGCTGACGTCGTCAGACGACGATGCGCTCGCACTCGCCGCGATCGACGCCGGCGCCGATTCGTTCCTGCTGAAATCGATGCGCGGCGAGCGTCTGCTGCAGGCGATCCATGCGGCCGTCCACGGCGAACCGACGCTGCACCCCGGCATCGCACAGCGCATGATCGGCGCGTTGCGCAAGCCGCCGCGCAGCCCGTTCGCCGCGCTGACCGCGCGCGAACTGGAGGTGCTGCGCTGCCTGGCCGAAGGCGGCAGCAATGCGCGCATCGCCGCGACGCTCGGCATTACGGAAAAGACCGTCAAGACGCATCTCGGCAACGTGATGTCGAAGCTGCATCTGTCCGATCGCACGCAGGCCGTCGCGCTCGCGTGGCGGGAGGGGCTGATGGCGCCGAAGGCCTGACGTTCGCTGGCGGCAGCGCTTCCCGCTCCCCAACCCGCATTCCGGCATCGCGCAATCCGCCTGGGCGATACGCCCCGTCTGCGACTTTGGTCGCATCCTTTGCGGCCCGAACACACGACCTTCGCCCGATGTGCCGACGCGTCGGCGCCCCTAAAGTGGCGCTGTCGCGCGATCACGCGCATTCGAAACGGCGGAAACATGAGACCTGTCTGGCTGCTGTTCCTTCCTGCCGCGCTGGCGGCGTGCGCGCCGCTCGAGCCTTCCGCCGCCAGCCACGACGTGCGCATCGTCATGCGCGACCCCGGCGGCACCTGCCGTCACCTCGGCGACGTGACGGGCAGCCAGGGCAACTTCCTGATCGGCGGCTTCATTCCGGACACGACGCTCGAAACCGGCGCGCGCAACGACCTGAAGAACCACGCGGCCGCACTCGGCGGCAACGTCGTGGTGCTGCTCACGCAGCGCGGCGTGCAGAGCGGGAGTTTCGACGGCAGCGAAGGCGGTTATCTGCGGCAGACCGGGGTCACGCTGACCGGTAGCGTCTATCGCTGCCCGGGCGCCGGAGCGTGACGATGCGCCTCTTTGCGACCCTGATCTGGAGCCTCGGTGTGTCCGGCTGGCTGCCCGGCTGCGGCCGCGACGGCAACGAAGCCGTCATGCCTGGCGGCTTGCCGGCGCCGCCGCCCGGGATGCAAAGCGCCGCGTCCTGGCCGGACGATACGCCGGAAGCGATTGCTGCCCGCACCGTGACGCCCGCCGTGCCACTCACGGCGCAGCAGACGCAGTAACCCGCCGGTGCGGGATCAGCGCGAGGCCGGCGCGGCGACTGCCGGCCGCGACGCGCGTTCGCGCTTTGCCGGATGCGTCTCCGGCATCCGCCAGTACACGAGCAGCGAGATCGCCGCGCACGCGGCGACGTACCAGAAGAACATCGTCTCGTTGCCACTTGCCTTCAGCCGCAGCGCGACGAATTCGGTCGTGCCGCCGAGGATCGCCGTCGTCAGCGCATAAGGCAGCCCGACCGCCAGCGCGCGGATCTGCGGCGGAAACAGCTCGGCCTTGACCAGCATGTGCACCGACGTGAAGCCGCTCAGCACGACCAGTCCCGCGAATACCAGCGCGAACGCCGCAAGCGGCTCGTGCACGTGACCGAGCGTCGTGAAGATCGGCACGGACAGCAGCGTGCCGCCGATCCCGAACCACAGCAGTACCGGCCGGCGGCCGACGCGGTCCGACACGAGGCCGAACAGCGGTTGCAGCGGCATGTACAGCAGCAGCGAGGCGGTGCAGATCCAGGTCGCCGTTTCCTTGTGCAGCCCGACCGAATTGACGAGGTACTTCTGCATGTAGACCGTGTACGTGTAGAACGCCACGGTGCCGCCGACCGTGATCCCGATCGCGAGCAGCAGTTCGCGCCAGTGGGCCGCGAGGTCGGCCGTCATGCGCGTCTTCGCCGCGCGCGCCCGGCTGGCGATGAACGCGTCGCTTTCCACGACGTTGCGGCGCATGTAAAGCGCGAACAGTGCGAGCACGCCGCCGACGAAGAACGGAATCCGCCAGCCCCAACGTTCGAGGTCGTGCGTGCCGGCGAAGATCCGCTGCATCACGAGCATCAGGCCGAGCGCGACGAGCTGGCCGGCGACCACGCTCACCTGCAGGAAGCCGACGTAGAAGCCGCGCCGGTCCGGCGGCGCGATCTCGCTCAGGTAGGTTGCGCTGGTGCCGTATTCGCCGCCCATGCTGAGCCCCTGCAGCAGCCGCGCGGTGACCAGCAGCGCCGGCGCGAGCACGCCGATCGTCGCGTAGCCGGGCGTGACGGCGATCAGCATCGATCCCGCACACATCGCGAGCACCGACTTCGTCAGCGCGGCCTTGCGTCCGCGCCGGTCCGCATACAGGCCGACGAGCCAGCTCCCCGCCGGCCGCGCGATGTACCCGACCGCCGCGATCGCTGCGGTGTTCATCAGCTGCACGGTCGGCCGGTCGGCCGGAAAGAACGCCGGCGCAAAGTAGATCGAGAAGATGCTGTACGCGAGAAAGTCGTACCACTCGATCAGGTTGCCGGCGAGGCCGCCGACGATCGAACCGATGCGCGGCGGCGCACCGGCCGCTCCGTTAGGTGAAGTTGCCACGGGTTGTCTCCTGTCCTGGCGAAGGTGTGCCGGGCGGTCGTCCTTGCCGCCCGTGCGCCGGCGCGATTACGCGCGGTCGGCCCCATAGCGGGCATCGAGCGCGTCGAAGCGGGCCTTGTCGACGAGCCGCTGCCGTTCGGCGAACGGCGCGACGAGCGCGGGGTCTTCGTCGAGCCGGCCGGTATTGCGCAGCACCGTCAGCGCGGCCTGCATCCCGTGCACCGCGCCTTGCAGTGCTGCGTTCGCATACAGCACCACGCCGTAGCCGAGACGCGCCAGGTCGTCGCGCGAGCGCGTCGGCGTCTTGCCGCCGATCACGATGTTGATGAGTTGCGGCGTATCGAACAGCGCCGGCAAACGCTCGACGTCCTCTGCCGTGTCCATCGCCTCGATGAACAGCACGTCGGCGCCCGCTTCCGCATAGCGATGCGCGCGCTCGATCGCGTCGTCGATGCCGTGGACGGCAGCCGCATCGGTGCGCGCGACGATCAGCAGGTTCGGGTCCACACGCGCATCGACGGCCGCCTTCAGCTTGCCGACCATCTCGCCGGCCGGAATCACTTCCTTGCCCGCGAAATGGCCGCATTTCTTCGGCAGCACCTGATCCTCGAGCTGGATCGCGTCGGCGCCGCTGCGCTCGAGCGTCCGCACGGTGTGCAGCACGTTCAGCGCATTGCCGAAGCCCGTATCGGCATCGACCATCAGCGGCAGTTCGACCGCGTCGCGCACGCGTGCGGTGTGCTCGGCCAGCTCGCCGAGCCCGACGAAGCCGAGATCGGGCAACCCGAGCGACATGTTGGTGACGCCGGCGCCGCTCAGGTACAGCGCGCCGAAGCCGAGATCGGCCGCGACCCTGGCGCTGAGCGCATTGAACGTGCCGGCGACGAGCAGCCCCTGGCGGGCGGCGATGCTTCGCCGGAACCCGGCGCGACGAAGTGCGGTGTGATCGGACATGCAGGGCCTCATTGGTCGAAACGAAACAGGGTTCGCGGCGTATCGCGCAGCACGCGCAGGCGCTCGCCGGGGTCGGGCAGCCAGCGCTCGAGCGCCGCAACCGTCGCATCGAAATCGACGCGCTCGCGATGCTGCGTGTGCGGCCAGTCGCTGCCCCATACCAGCCGCTCGGCGGTGAACGCGGTGCGCAGCGCTCGCGCGGCACCGAATGCATCGATCGCGCCGTCGCCGGCCAGGCTGTTGCGATAGGCAGCCGACAGCTTGACCCAGACGCGGCCGGTATCCGCGAGCAACAGCAGGCGGCGGAAGCTGGGCGCGCGCTCGCCGAGCGCGGGCGACGGGCGGCCGAAATGGTCGATCACCAGCGTGCACGACTGCGCGAGCAGCGGCGCGGTGATCGCATGCAGATCCTCGATGCCGCGATGGATCTCGACATGCCAGCCGAGCGCATTGATACGGGCGAACAGCGCGCGCCAGTCGGGCGCGCCGAAATCCGGAATCGGCAGACCGACAAGGTTCAGCCGCATCCCGACCACGCCTGCCCGGTCAAGCGCACCGAGATCGCGGTCCGAAATCGACGGATCGACCATCGCGACACCGCGGAAGCGGCGCGGGTAGCGACGCAGCACGTCGACGAAGTAGGTGTTGTCGGTGCCGAGGAAGCTCGGCTGCACCAGCACCGCGTGTGTGATGCCGTGCGCGGCGAGATGCGCGACGTACGCGTCGAGCGACGCGTCGTAGTCGGGCGCATGCCGGACCACGGGCGCGAGCGGCAGGCCGCGCGCAAACACGTGCGCATGCGCATCGATGGCGGCCACGGCCGGGTCCGCCGCATACCACGCGTCCACTGACGACGCGGCCGGAGCCTGTTCGACGAGGTGATTCACGAGACGATCCATGACGAGTCTGCAAGCGGCGCCCGGCCGAAGGTCTGCCGGGCGATTCGATGGCGTGAGGCGGCGAACCCTACAGCGACGCCTCGGCGCGCGGCTGGCCTTCGGTATCCGCTATGCCGCCGGGCGCCGCACCGGACAGCCGGCGGTTGCCCGTTTCGGGCAGGAACCACACCGCGATCACGACCAGCCCGTACGCGATGCCCGCGTCGATGCCGAGTGCCGTGCCGAGCGGCAGCGACTCGCCCATCCGCCCGACCAGCACCGGGAAGCCGGCCGACACGATGCGGCCGAAGTTGTAGCAAAAGCCGACGCCGCGGCCGCGCACGTTGCGCGGGTAAAGCTCGTTGAACAGCGTGCCGAGCGTCGCCGGAATGCCGGCCGAGAACAGGCCGAGCGGGAAACCGAGCAGCAGCATCGCGACGTCGTTCAGCGGCAGGAACACGTACAGGTTCACCATCACCGCGCAGCACGCGGCGAACAGCATCACGTTGCGACGGCGGCCGATCCGGTCCTGCAGGTACGCGCTGAGGAAGCAGCCGCAGATGAACGCGACGATCACGACCGCGAGATATGCGCCGGTGCCCAGCACCGACAAGTGCCGCTCGGTCTTCAGGTAGGTCGGCAGCCAGATCGTGATCGCGTGATAGCCGCCGTGCGCACCGACGCCGATCAGCCCGCCGACCACCGTCGCGCGCACCACGGAGCGGTCGAAGATGCCGATCGTCGGCCCTTCGTCGGCGCTCGCCGTTGCCTGCGCCGATGCGTCGACCGGCGTCGCCGCGCGCGGCGGCTCCGGAATCGCGCGGCGGATATACAGCACCAGCAGCGCGGGCAGCGCACCGATCGCGAACAGCACGCGCCACGCCCATTCGGCCGGCAGCCACGCGAACACCAGCATGTACAGCAGCACGGCCGCGCCCCAGCCGAAGCCCCAGGCACTCTGCACGATGCCCATCGCCTTGCCGCGATGGCGCGCGCCGACCGTTTCGGCGAGCAGCACCGCGCCGGCGGTCCACTCGCCGCCGAACCCGAGCCCCTGCAGCGCCTTCAGCACCAGCAACTGCTCGAAGTTCTGTGCGAACGCGCTCAGGAACGTGAACAGCGAGAACCAGCACACGGTGATCTGCAGCGCCCGCACGCGCCCGTAGCGGTCGGCGATCATGCCGGCCAGCAACCCGCCGAGCGCGCCCGCCACGAGCGTCGCGCCGCCGATCAGGCCGGCCTGCCCCTTGCCGATGCCCCAGGTCGTGAGCAGCGCCGGGATCACGAGGCTGAACATCTGCGTGTCGAGCCCGTCGAGTGCCCAGCCGGCAAAGCAGCCGCGCAACGTGCGCCGTTCGGTCGTCGATAGCTCGCGGGTCCAGTTCAATGCGGGTCTCCTCGTGGGGTCATTCCGTCGCCGGGCGCCGGATGTCGTGTCTCGATGAGCATCCTATGAAGCGTGGGGATAATTCGCTACTATGTTTTGAATAATTATTCATAACGTGAGCTTATGGAAATCAGGCACGTTCGCTACTTCCTCGCGATCGTCGATACGGGCAGTTTCACGCGCGCGGCCAACGAACTTGGCATTGCGCAGCCGGCGCTCAGCCAGGCGCTGAACCGGATGGAGAAGGAACTGGGTGTCCGGTTGTTCGATCGCTCGCGGCGCGGGGCCACGCTGACGGCGGCCGGCCTCGCGATGGTCGACGACCTGCGCCTGAGCCTCGCGCGCCTCGACGCGGCCGCGCACCGGGCCGGCGAGATCGGCGCGCAGCGCGCCGGGCGCCTGACGATCGGGTTCGTCAGCGCCGCGCTGTTCGACACGCTGCCGCGCGCGATCCGCGCGCTGCGCGAAAGCACGCCCGACGTCGAACTCGTGATGCGCGAGATGAGCAATGCCGAGCAGGCGATCGCGCTCGAGCGCGGCGAGATCGACATCGGGCTGCTGCATACACCGGTGCCCGTCAACGGCCGGATGCGCGAGAAGCTGATCCGGCGCGATCCGCTCGTCGCCGTGCTGCCGAAGGATTTCCGGCGCCAGCCCGACGGCACGGTCACGCTGGAGGATCTCGCCGGCACCGGCCTCGTGTGGTTTCCGCACGACCAGTTGCCGCTGATCCGCGCCGGCATCCTCAGCGCATTCCGGCAGGCCGGGCACCCGGTCGACATCGTGCTCGACGTGAACCGCACGCTCACCGTGGTCTCGTGCGTCGCCGCCGGATGCGGTGTGTCGCTGCTGCCGCAGTCGATTCATACGTTCGCGTTCGAAGGCGTCGCCTACGGCACCGTCCGCGATGGCGCCGCGCTGCCGCTGTTCGAACTCAGCGCGATCTGGCCCGCGCGGTCGCGCCCGACACTCGCGGATCGCTTCGCCGCGCTGCTGCCGTCGGCGGACGTGCAGCGCTGACAGGCCGGGCCGCGTCCGGCGCCTGTCATGGAGCTGCCACCGTCGACCGGTAGCGTTCGGGTCTGACCCACGCTATCGACAGACGAATCCGCCATGCAGCGCACGTCGCGCGCCACGCCCCACGTTTATGCGGCCACGTCCCGCGCCCTCGCCGTCAGTCTCGCGATCAACCTGCTGCTGCTCGTCGTCGAGACGGTCGCGGCGTGGTCCGCGCATTCGTCGGGGTTGCTCGCGGACGTCGCACACGCGGCGATCGATCTCGCAGCCGATGCACTGATCCTCATTGCGTGCCGGCTCGACGCGCGCCTGCCGCCGGAGCGGCGCCCGACCTACGAACCGCTCGCGCTCGCGGGCCTCGGCGCGTTGCTCGTTGCGACCGGCGCGCAGATGATCTGGCATGCAACGAACCGGTTCGCGACGCCGCCCGTCGTGCAGCCGGGCGCAATGACGCTCGCACTCGTCGCCGTCACGCTCGCCGGCAAGGCCGTGCTGTCGCACTGGATGCTGCGCAAGGCGCGCGAGACGGGTTCCGCGTTGCTCGAGGCGAGCGGCTGGCATGTGCGGACCGATGCGCTGTCGTCGCTGCTGGCGGCGCTCGCGATGAGTGCGGCGCTGGTCGGCTTCGGTCGTCTCGACGATCTGGCCGCGCTTGCGATCGGCGCGCTTGTGATCCGCACGGGTGTGGGTTTCGTCCGGCGCGGCTGTGCGCAGTGGCCCGCGCTGTCGGCATGGGCCGATCGGTCGACGCGTGGCTCGTGAACGTAGGGAGCATCGCGCTGCATCGAGGGTGGCAAGGTAGCTGCCATCTGCAGCGCTGAACGGAGAAGAGGCTCGCACCGTGCGCGTGCGAGCCTCTTTTGCATGTGGTCGTCGCCATCGTCGTGCGACACACGACGCGTTGACTCACGTTGATGTATCGCCGGACGAATGCGGCCGGTTTCGATGGATCGACCTTGACAGGCGTTTACCCGAGCGGCACGACGCTCCCGAGCAGAATCCGCACGAGCGTCGCCTGGCGCGTGACACCCGTCTTCGAGAAGATCGCGCGCAGGTGCGTGCGCGCCGTGTTCTTGCTGATCCCCGATTCCTCCGCGGCCTCCTCGAGCGTCAGCCCGTTCGTCAGCAGCAGCGCGAGCGACGTCTCGGCGGGCGTCAGGTCGAACAGCTTGCGGATGATTTCCTGCGCGCCCTGCGGCTTGCGGTCCGGATCGCGCAGGAACAGCGTGACGGCCGGCCGCCGCTTGTTGTCCTCCGACCAGTCGGACAGCAGCACCGTGCGCACCAGCAGCCCGAGGCGCGGCTTGTCGAAGCTGCGCGTGATCGGCATCGCCTCGACGGTCGCCGCGGCCGTGCCGTGGTGCCCCATCACCGCATGGCGGATCAACCGCTTCAGCGTGCGGTTCTCCTGCGCATCGGTCGCCTCGATCGTGCCGCGCGCAATCGTCAGACCGTTGTTCTGCTTGAGGATCTCGTCGGCCACGCTGTTCAGGTCGATGATCGTGCCGTTCTCGTCGAGCGTGATCGTGCCGATCTGCATCCGGTTGATCGCGTTCGCATAGATCGAGCGTTCGACCTCGGCCGTGTCGAGCCGCGAATGCAATTCCACCGCGCGCTTCAGGTGCGGCAGCAGCAGCGCGCAGATCGCCTTGTCGCGCGCGGAGAACTGCTTCGACGCGTGGTTGCGGCACACGCGGAAACGGCACTCGACGCCCGACGACGTGCGCAGGTCGGCGCCGAGGATATAGCGCACGTCCTGCGGCTTCAGGAACTGCTTGTACAGCTCGCTCGACAGCCAGCCCGTGTCGCCGAACACGTCGTCGACCGTGACCACGCGATCGGCCGGCAGGCCGACGAACGGGTCGAGCGAATAGTAGTAGTTGTTGTACGACGCCTCGCCGTCGCCCGGCACCACCGGGCCGAATTCCGACGCGTGCACGGACAGCGGCGCGCGGCGGTCGCTCGCGGCCGCGCGCAGGATCAGCGTCACGTAGTTGGCCTGCAGCCAGCGACGGACGAGTTCCAGCGCACCGGCCCACGGCGGCGTCTCCAGCGGCCCCTGGTAGATGCGCGCCATCAGCTCGCTGAAATCCGCGACGCCGATGTCGGCCTCGTCACTGGTTGCCTGGCTCTCTTGCGGAGCCCATCTCGTCTCCATCAGCACGCTCCATCCTCCATACGACATGTTTCCGGCGCGACCCAACCGCGCCGCCATGATTAAGACGCGTCTAAATTCCGGCGTCATCGGGAGATTCACTGAATGGTGAGAATTGGCCATCCGTGCAAACGAACCATCGTCCGATCGGATGATGTGGCGCCCCGCCCGCTGCGCTGGAATGCCCGTCAGGCCGTGCCGGCAAGCGTCCGGCGCGGACTCAGGGAAAACCGCGACACGGGTTTACCTGATTCAAACCGCATACGATTCAGACAGGAGTCCCCATGCCGCTCGACCCACAGGCGCAGGCGCTGCTCGCCGCGTTCGCCCAGGCACCCGCGATCGATTTCGCGCAACTCACCGTTCCCGCGTATCGCGCGAGTCTTGCCGCCGGCGGCGCGTTTGCCCCGGGCGACGCTGTCGCCGCCGAAGAGGACTGGCAGATTCCCGCGTCGGGCCGTCAGTTGTCCGCACGGCTCTATCGGCCCGCCGCCGACGGGCCGTTGCCGCTGACCGTGTTCTTCCACGGCGGCGGCTTCGTGTCGTGCGGGATCGATTCGCACGCGAACCTGTGCCGCAGCCTCGCGGCCCGTGCGCGCACGCTCGTGCTGTCGGTCGACTACCGGCTTGCGCCCGAGGCGCGCTTCCCGGCTGCTGCACACGACGCATGCGACGCCGTGCGCTGGGCCGCCGCCAGCGCGCGCGATCTCGGCGCACGCGCCGGC
>NZ_JAAGPE010000203.1:0-17309 GCF_017104605.1 Burkholderia sp. Ac-20384
GCTGCGCCAGTGCGAGCGCGTCGTCGCGGGTGGCCGCCGCGTTCAGCGGATAGCCCCACACCTTCTCGAACGCACCCGAGAATGCATTGAGCGCCGCGCGCCGCGCTGCATCGGGCTCGATCGCGATCATCGCGGGGATCCATTCACGCGACTGCGCGCGGTTGGCCTTGCTCCATTTCGCGAGCTGCTTGCGCAACTCGTGATCGTCGCCGCCGCGATCGTCGCCGGACGGCGCGTCGTCGGTCAGAAGAACGAACGGTTCACGACGCGCCAGCAACGCGTCGAGTTCGGCGAGCAAGTGGGCAGGATCGGTGTGCGTCGAACCGGTGTAACGCAACCAGACAAACGGGAATTCGGTCGTGACGATTTGCATGTTGGCCTACAGATGAGAACGATTCTCATTTTATGGATCGAGGCCCACCGCGTCATTTATCGCCCCGGCCAACCGCTTGCTCAATCCGGCCAATCGCGCATGCGTGGTGCGGGCCGCGCCGCCCGCACCGGTCAGCGTTGCCGGTCGGTCAGGAATTGCGTCGGCGACTTGCCGGTCGCCTTGCGGAACATCGTCACGAAGCTGCTCGCGCTCTCGTAGCCGAGATCGATCGCGATCTGGTGCACGCGGCGGCCGGTCGTCAGCATCCGCAGCGACAGCGCGACGTGCAGCCGCCGGCGCCAGTCGCCGAGGCTCATCCCGAGCTCCTTCGTCGCGAGCCGCGTCAGGCTGCGCTCGCTGATGCCCACGCGCCGCGCGAGTTCGGGCAGCGGCGACTTGTCGGCCGGATCGTCGAGCAGATGGTCGATCAGCTTGCGCAGCCGGCGATCGGTCGGCATCGGCAGGTACAGATCCTCGACCGGTGCCGCGACGAGTTCGTCGAGCAGCGTCGCGATCAATCGCCCCTGCGGTCCGTCAACGTCGTACAGGTTCGGGAAGCTCGCCGCCTTCAGCAGCAGCTCGCGCAGCAGCGGCGACACCGACAGCGTGCAGCAGCGCGCGGGCAGGTCGAGCGCGGCGTCGGGTTCGACCAGCACCGCGTAGAACGTCGCGCCGGCCGAGCCGCGCGCCGCATGCGGGACGTCGCCCGGAATCCACACCATGCATTGCGGCGGCGCGCTCCACACGCCGCCGTCGATCTCGCAGTAGATGACGCCGCTCAACGTGTAGAGCAGTTGCGCCTGCGGATGGCTGTGCCGCTCCAGCCGCCATTCGGGCTCGACGACCGAGCCGCCGAACACGACGAGCGGGCGCGGCACGTGGAAGACTTCGTCATCCGCTGCGGGATCGGTGGTCGGTGGAAGCTTGCGCATGAAACGGTGGACGATGGAGGAAGCCGGACGCGCTGCCCGCGCGTCCTTTCGTGCTTATACCAGAAAGGTGCCGGTGCAGCCGTGCGGTTGCCCGGGCTACGTCTGCAGCCGTACGCCGAAGCGAATACAATGCCCCGATCCCCCCGTCGCTGCGCCCACCTGCCGGAGCCGCCATGTTCGACCTGACCACGCTGACCACCTTCACGGCCGTTGTCCTGGGCCTGTTCCTGATTCCCGGCCCCGCCGTGCTGCTCGTGCTGAGCCGCACCGTGCAGGGCGGCCGCAAGACCGGCATCCTGACCGGCCTCGGCGTCGCCAGCGGCGATTTCGTGCATACGCTGTTCGCGGCCGTCGGCCTGTCGGCACTGCTGATGACGTCGGCGCTCGCGTTCAATGTCGTGAAGGTGGTCGGCGCCGCGTACCTGATCTATCTCGGCGTGCGCGCGCTGATCGAGAAACCGTCCGATCCGTCGCTGCCGAGCGTGTCGCCCGTCACGCCGCTCAAGGCGTACCTGCAGGCGATTCCCGCCGAAGTGCTGAATCCGAAGACCGCGCTGTTCTTCCTCGCGTTCATGCCGCAGTTCGTGCATCCGGAACGCGGCTCGACGTTCGTGCAGTTCGCGGTGCTCGGGCTGATCTTCGTCGTGCTCAGCTCGCTCTACACGACGCTGATCGCGTGCTCGATCCGCCCGCTCGGCCGCCTCGTGAAGCGGCTCACGTGGCTCACGCGCTGGCAGGGCAAGATCATCGGCTCGATCTTCATCGCACTTGGGCTGCGCGTGGCCGTGCAGCAGCGCTAGGCGCACCGGCGGGCCACGCGGCCCGGCGAGCGCCGGCAAACCGAACAACGACACGACAACAACCGGCAGCGACGCTCCGATACATGGCCGACTCCCCTCGCGCGCCGCGCAAACGCACTGTCCGGCGCATCGTCTGGCCGCTCGCCATCGTCGCGGTATTCGCCGCGGCGACAGGCTGGCTGCTGACGCCCCGCGATCCGCGGCCGCCCGAGGTGCTGGCGCCGCCCGGCACGTCGCACGTGACCATCGCGCTCAGCGATCTCTACATGCCGTTCCTCACGCCGGAAGAAAACGCCGACCTGCGCAACCGGCTGCCCGACAGCGTCGACATCGTCGCGCACTACACGCATACGACCACGTCCTACAGCCTGCTGTCGTGCAGTGCAGGCCTCGGCTGCCTACCCGGTGCGCAATGGGACCAGCATATCGACGACGCGATGCGTACCCTTCCCGCCCACGTCACGCCGCGCGGTGGCCCCGACACGCAACGCACGATCAGCTTCGACCTGCCGCACCGGCTCGATGGCGGCTATTCGGTCGTCTCGTTTCACTTGTCGCTATCGGCGGACGCGCTGACACGCCAGCCGGGCTACCACGCGCTGCTCGCGCGCACCCGCCAGCCCGACACCGGGGCGTCCCGCGACGTCGAGCCGCACCTCAACTACGCAGTCCGCTTCGATGACCAGGTGGCCGCCCGCGAGCCGCGAGTCGTGCAGGACTGCCTGGAGACGATCCTGCCGAGCGGCATGCCCTCGATCGGCATCCCGATCGTCGTCACGATAACGACGGGATCGCCGCACGTATCGCTGACCGGCAGCGCGCGCTGCGCGCTGTCGGACGGTGCAGCCGACGCCCTTCGTGCAGTCAATGTGATCCCTGGCGTCAGCGTGCCGGCCACACCAGGCCGTTTGCCGCCCGGTCGGATCGCCGGCGCGCAGGTCGGGCTCGACCTCGATCATCAGGACGGCGCCACGCGGCTGTCCGGCCCGATCGTGCCGACTGCCGCGATGACGCGCTGGTATCAGCGCAATGAAGAGGGTCCCGATGCGTACCTGATCGAATTCGGCCCGTACCGCCAGCTCGAGGTCCGCATGCGCTTCGACAACGCACAGCCGGTCAAGGGCATGCTGCCGATCCGCACCGAACGCTGGACGTTTTTCGACGACGCGCTCGTCGGCTACACGGCCGACATCGACTACGTCATGAACACCGAAAACGGCATCGTCATATTCAATACGCACTGGGACCAGTATTTCCACGACGGCAAGACCGTTTTCACGCAGACGACGAGCCGACCATGCGACGACGCCGTAATCTGCGGTGACGACATCGCCCGCAATCCGGAAGCGCAGGCCGCGAGCACCGACGTGCGGGCGGCCGGGCGCGATGCGCTCGCCGAGATCAGGAGCTGGATGGCAAGGCCCTACGACGCGCTGCAAGCCGAAGCGCGTTCATACCTGAAATTCCGCACGGCGCTGAAGCCCGTCGCCGACCGCTGACGCCCCCCATGCCCGCAGACGCAGACATCCTCTACACCGACCCGCGCCTCGTCGCGATCTACGACCTGTTCAACGCGGGCGACCAGGATTTTGCGTTCTACGCTTCCGTGATCGGCGCCGCGCAGCAGCGCATCCTCGATCTCGGCTGCGGCACCGGCACGTTCGCGCGCAGGCTCGCGTTGGCCGGGCACGATGTCGTCGCGATCGATCCCGCGCCGGCGATGATCGAATACGCCCGACGCCAGCCGGGCGCCGACGCCGTGCGCTGGCTCGCGTGCGGGCTCGACAGCCTGCCGCCTGGCGCACCACCGTTCGATGCAGTCGTGATGACCGGGCATGCGTTCCAGTGCCTGCTGACCGACACCGACATCGACGCGACCCTGCGCGGCGTGCGGCGCGTACTCGCCGACGGCGGCCGCTTCCTGTTCGACACCCGCAATCCGCGCGTCGCGCCGTGGCGTGCATGGACGCCGGAGCACTCGGCACGCAGCGCCGAGTCGCGCGAAGCGGGCATCGTCGATCTTCATCATGCGGTGCGCTCGGTAGACGGCGCGATCGTGACGTTCGACACGCACTACCGCTTCCGCCGCGACGACACGGTGCTGACGAACACGAGCCGGCTGCGTTTCATCGCACAACCCGAGCTGCAGGCGCGCGTGATCGCAACCGGATTCTCGTCGGCCGACTGGTACGGCGACTGGCAGCACACGCCGTTCGACGACGCGACCAGCGCGGAGATCATCGCGATCTGCCGCGCATAACCACGCATTCGTCGAACGCGTCAGCCCGCCACGGGCAGCGTGTCCACCGCATACGCATGCCGCAGCGTGCGGCCCAGCACCGGATCTTCCAGCTCGACCTCGAACCGCTCGGCCGGCCGGATACCGCCGATCGCCGCAAGCGTGCCGCACAGCATCGCGGTGCCGTCGACGAAGCGGCCGTCATGGCGCGCGAACTGCGCGAGCAAGTCGTCCGGCGCACGCATCGCGGTCACCTTGCCTTCCTGGTACAGCACGCGCTCGCCGTCGATCGTCGCGTACGCGCGCAGCACGAGCTGATCCCAGTGCCCGGCCACGTCGTCGAACTTCCACAGCGTATTCGCGCACGGCTTGCCGCACATCTGCTTCGACACGGTGATCCCGTAGGTCTCGACTTCACGGTCGGTGTGGTCGGACGCGATGCCGACGAAGGTCTCGCCGCCGTCGCGCACCAGCACGAATTCCGCTTCGCCGCTGCTCTGCCCGCCCGATACCTGGATCGCGGGCGACGGATCGAGGCGATCGGCCGCGACGCGATAGAACACGGGCGTCGTCGCCGGGCGCTTGACGCCCAGTTCCTCCAGCTCGCGGATGTGCTTCTCCATGGCGACCGTATCGCGGCCGGTCCAGCCCGCGATCACGAGCGTGTCGATCGCGATCGCGCGCTCGGTGCGGCCGTCGCGACCGTCGATCGCGAACGTGATGGTTTTCATCGAATGCTCCTCGTGGCGGGGAGCGCACGCGCTGCGTGCAGCCGCCCGCCGTGTGTCGTGTGTCGTGTGTCGTTGATCGGCCGCGCTTACGCCGGGTCGTAGTAGTGGATTTCCAGCAGCACGCAGCCGCCGTTCGACTTGAACGGGCCGTGCCATGCGCCAGGCGGACGCACCGCGTATGTGTAGCCCTTGAACGGCGTGCCGCCGTTGCCGTGCTCGTCGTTGCCGACGGTCAGGTCGCCCTCGACGAGAAACACCTCTTCCCAGTAGTCGTGCACGAACGGCTTCTTCGTGTGCAGCCCGGCAGGCAGGCGCAGCAGGCGCGTGCGGCTGCCGCGCTTGCGCTCGGTGTCGAGCGCGCCGGACAGGATCAGTTCCTGCGCGCCGGACGCCGGGTCATAGCCTTCCGGCAGCCGCCAGTCGCGCTGCATGTCCAGCGTATGGAATTCGTCGTGAAGCTTGTTGATGGCCATCTGTCTCTCCTGTGGCGATAGCGGGTGAGTCGGACGCACGGCGACGCATCAGGCGGCGCGCGGCGTCGACAGTTCCTGGTTCAGCGAATAACTGCCGAGCATCGAATCGACGAGATGCGACGCGCGCTGCCAGTCGTACGTGCGATACGCGTGCCCCTTCGTGACGAACGACGCGCCGGCATAGAACAGCTCGTACTGGTTGTGGCGCGACGCGAATTCGGAGCCGACCGCATCCCACGCGAGCTTGAAGAACTTCACGCGCTCCTCGGACGAACACACGGGCGACTTCTGCGTCTTCTCGATGATGCGCAGCAGGTCGGGGTTCTCGAAGTCGCGCACGCTGGACGGCAACATGATCATTCCGCCGCCGGCGAGCTCGCGCAGCGTGTTGAGCACCTTCGAATAGAGCTGCTGCGTGACGACCTGCGAGCCGTACAGCATGTTGCGGTCGGGCACGTAGAAGCCGTTGACGACGGTGCCCTTCGCTTCCATCCCGTAGACCCACGCCTCGACCATCGACGCTTCGGCCGCCAGCTGGCCCAGCGTTTCGCGCACCTGCGGGAACGTATTCGTGCCGTTGACCTCGGAGATCTTCAACCCGAGCCCGACGAGGAAGCGCAGCTTCGTCATCAGCCGCACCTGGCATTGGTAGTTCTGGTACACGTGCGCGGGCGTCGCGTGGAACTGCTTCGCGCACATCGCCGTGTTGCCGGCGACGAAGATCCGTTCCCACGGCACCTTAACGTCGTCGAAATACAGCACCGCGTCGTTCTCGTCGAAGCGGCTCGACAGCGGGTTGTCGAACACCGACGTCGCGTTCTCCTCGTACGACTTGCGCGACAGGATCTTCATGCCCTTCGCGTTCATCGGCACCGCGAACGACAGCGCGTACATCTCGTCGCCTTCGCGCAGCGGCTGGATACAGCTGCAGAACACCTCGTTAGCCATGATCCCGCTCGTCGCGAGCATCTTCGCGCCGCGCACCGTGATGCCTTCGGCATCCTGATCGACGATGCCGACGGCAAGGTACTTGTCCTCCTGCTCGTGTGCGGACTTCGACTGGTTCGCCTGCGGATTCACGATCACGTAGGTCAGGAACAGGTCGTTGTCGCGTGCATAGCGGTAGTAGTCGCGCAGCGCGCCCGCCCGCGCCGGATCGTATTGCTCGAACACGTCGGCGCCCATATACATCCCGGAAAGACAGGATGCGACGTGATCCGGCGAGCGGCCCATGAAGCCGTAATGCAGCTCCGACCACGCTTCCATCGCGGCGCGACGTTCGACGAGCTCGTCGTAGGACGTCGGCAGTTGCCAGATCCGGCTGACGCGGTTGCCCGAGTCGGGCGATACGAACGTCATCTTCTCGACGTTCTCGTCGCGCGCCTGGTAGTCGTACAGGCTCGCGTAGCTGCGGATCGAATTGCGGAATGCCGCGTGCGCGGTCACGTCGCCGACCGGCTGGCCGTTCAGGTAGACCTGCCGTCCGTCGCGCAGCGACGCGATGTGCTGAGTCCCGTTCTTGATCATGGTGTCCTCCAGGGTGGAATGAAACGTGGGTTGCCTTCAGGCAGACGGTGCGTGCATGCCGTCGAGCGTGCGGTAGCGGCCGCCGAAGAAGATCAGCGGGCGCCCTTCCGAACGCGCGCAATGCCGCGTCACGCGGCCGACGAAGATCACGTGATCGCCGCCGTCGTACTGCGCATAGGGTTCGCATTCGAATGTCGCGAGCGCGTCGGGCAGCAGCACCGCGCCATCGTCATCGGCTGCGTCGGCACGCCAGCCCCACTTGTCGCCGCTCGCTTTCGCAAAGCAGTTCGACAGGTGCTGCTGCGACTCGTCGAGCACGTTGACCGCATAGCCGCCCGCGCCGGCCAGGTCGCCGAGGCTCAGACTGCGACGGTCGACCGAGAACAGGATCAGCGGCGGGTCCAGCGACACCGAATTGAACGACGCGACCGTGATGCCGATCGGCATCCCCTCTTTGCGCGGGGCAGTAATCACCGCGACGCCCGTCGCGAACATCGACAGCGCGGTGCGAAAGCGCCGCTGCTCGTCGGCGCCCGCGCCGGTTCCCGCATGGTTCTCGCTCATCTCGTCCTCCTTGGGTTGCATCGCCGGATTCCGCAGTGGAATCCGGCCCAACAAAGCACCGTAATTTAGCTTTGTTATTTAGCTTTTATTAAATGTAAACACAAAGGCGGGTTCAAGCTGTCGTAAACCCTGATCTTGAAAGCTTTGTTTAAAAGACAACCCTACTGGCGAGATGGATGTTGCGCGACGTCCGGGAATGTCCACGTACACTGCGGCTACCCAATTCCGCGGTGCTTTCGGGCACGACGGGAGACACCGCTTTCCGGAGCCGCATCGATGCAACCCCGTCCGATCTACATGGACTACAGCGCGACGACGCCCGTCGATCCGCGCGTGGTCGACAAAATGGTGCCGTTCCTGCACGAGCAATTCGGCAACCCGGCTTCACGCAGCCACAGCTACGGCTGGGACGCCGAGCAAGCCGTCGAGGAAGCGCGCGCGCATGTCGCCGCACTGCTCGGCGCCGATCCACGCGAAATCGTGTGGACCTCCGGCGCGACCGAAGGCAACAACCTCGCGATCAAGGGTGCCGCGCACTTCTACCAGGGCAAGGGCAAGCACCTCGTCACCGTGAAGACCGAGCACAAGGCCGTGCTCGATACCTGCCGCGAACTCGAACGCCAGGGCTTCGACGTCACGTACCTCGACGTGCGGGAAGACGGGCTGCTCGATGTCGATACCGTGCGGCAGGCGCTGCGCGCCGACACGATCCTGGTGTCGGTGATGCTCGCGAACAATGAAACGGGCGTGATCCAGCCGGTGACCGAGATCGGCGCGCTGTGCCGCGCGCGCGGCATCGTGTTCCATTGCGACGCCGTGCAGGCGGCCGGCAAGATTCCGGTCGACGTGAATGCACTGAACGTCGACCTGCTGACGGTGACCGCACACAAGGTCTACGGCCCGAAGGGGATCGGCGCGCTGTACGTGCGCCGCAAGCCGCGCGTGCGGATCGAAGCGCAGATGCACGGCGGCGGCCACGAGCGCGGGATGCGCTCGGGCACGCTGCCGACGCACCAGATCGTCGGGATGGGCGAGGCGTTCCGGCTCGCGAAGGAAGAGATGGTGGAAGAAAGCCGCCGCGTCGGCGCATTGCGCGACCGGTTGCTGGCCGGCCTGTCGACGCTCGACGAGGTTTACGTGAACGGCGATCTCGCCCGCCGGATTCCGCACAACCTGAACGTCAGCTTCAATTTCGTCGAAGGCGAATCGCTGATCATGGGCATCAAGGGTGTCGCGGTGTCGTCAGGCTCCGCGTGCACGTCGGCATCGCTGGAGCCGTCGTACGTGCTGCGCGCGCTGGGCCGCAGCGACGAGCTCGCGCACAGCTCGATCCGCTTCACGCTCGGCCGCTTCACGACCGAGGCCGAAGTAGACAGCGTGATCGCGCAGGTGCGCGACACGGTCGGCAAGCTGCGTGAGCTGAGCCCGCTGTGGGACATGCATCTCGAAGGAGTCGACCTGAATACGATCGAGTGGGCCGCGCACTGAGCACGGCCGAAGCGTCAGGCCGGCCAGCGATCGCGAGCGGGCCTGCGGCTCGCGCGTCAGCCTTTTTCCTGGCGCGCGATCAGGTGGGCGAGATCGAGCGTCGCGCGATCGCCATTGGTGACGAGGCGGTCGATCACCGAGCAGAGTGCCTTGAATTCGGTCTTCGTCACACCCTCGAACAACACGTTGTTGATGCGCTGCTGCGTCTCGGTGAGCGCCTTCAGCAGCTTCGAGCCGGCCGGCGTGACCGTGAGCCGCATCTTGCGCTTGTCGTCGGGATCCGAGCGTTTGTCGATCAGGCCGAGCTTCTTCAGCTTGCCGGTCTCGATCGTGACGAATGCGCCGCTCAGGTGCAGGTGATCGGCGAGACGGTTGACGGTCACGACGTCGTCCTGCGACAGATGCGCGACCGAAATGAGCAGCGAATACTGGATGCCGGTAAGGCCGATCAGCGAGCCGAAGCCGTCACGCACCGACAGCAGCCGGGCCGCGAACGGCAGCAGCCCGTTGATCAGGTGGCGAAACTCCGTGTCCGTGCCGTCGATCAGGCAGGCCGGGTTGGTAATGGTCAGAACGGACTCCTCTTGCTGCTTGGCCATGACTTCGACGCTCCGTACGGTCATGCGAATTTAGCTTTGAAACGAAATTATACGGCAAAGGCACATGCGCTCCGGGCCAGGCCCGGCCGGTGCATGTGGCCCGATTTCCCGATACAGGAGGCTCGTCCATGCCCTTTCCGCTTCATCCCGCGTCGGTTCGCGCGCTGCTCGAATGCTATCTGCGCGCGAAGGACCTGAACCGGCCCGCGCTGATCGCCGACTGCTTCGCGGCCGATGCCGAATTGAGCTTTTCGCTCGCGAGCGACGACATCGATTTTCCGCCGCACGTCACGGGCGCGGCTGCGATTGCGCGCACGCTGGTCGAGGAATTCGGCGAGCGGTTCGAGCGATGCCGGACTTATTACGTTTGCACGGAACCCGAAGTCGACGCGCACGGCGTCAGCGGGATGTCGTGGCTCGTTGTGATGCGACAGAAGGACAACGGCGCATTGCGGATCGGGCATGGCACGTACCGCTGGCGGTTCGCGGGCAACGGCGAACGCGAAGACGCCGCGCGGATTGCCGCGCTGCATATTCATATCGAGCGGATGGATACGATCGACGATCCGGAGTCGGTGAAACTCGATGCGCTGCACGCGGCGTTCGGGTATCCGTGGCTGCCGGCGCACGCATTCGCGCGCGGGCTCGCGGATGTCGCTGCAGCGCAGCCGGATTGGGCATTTCTGGCGCCGTTCCGGCAGGCAGCAGCGGCCGGTTGAAGCACGGCCGGGCACGCAAACGCATCACGGCGCGGGTGCTAACCCTCGCGCCGGGCAAGGAGCTGCGCGGCCGTCATCACGCGAGGATCGTCGCTCGTCAAATCCTCGCCGTAATAGGCAATCGTCGCACGATCGTCGAGCACTAGCGGAATCGCGACCCGCCCGCACAACGTTCGCTCGACTGCTTCGCCGAACGTGAATCCGCACAGATACACGCCGTCGACCACGCAGTTCGTCGCAAACACACGTCCTACCGCATCGACATAAAACTCGACGTACCCGAGATCGTCCTCGGCAACGCCGACCATCGTCGTCCCGAGCGCCTGTTCCCACGCGGCAATCTGGCGATCCTGGTGTGCCAGCGCATGAAATGCGATCCCCATCCGCGCGCAGGTTTCCCCGCGGCGATCAGCGCGATCCGTTCCCACGATCAACCCGTCGAACGCGCGCAGAATCGTATCGCCCGGACGTTCGCCATCGTGCGACGACACCCGGCCATCTGCATCGCCGCGCCAACCGGCTGAGACAAACAGCGGCCTGACAGTCGAAGGAATATCGATCAAGACAACGCTCCTGAAGTTTTCACACACGATACGGCACGCATCAACGCCCGCCGCCGTTAAGGCATCACACCCACCGGCCCGTCACCGCACCCCGTCGAGCACCTGCCGCACGCCCTCCCAATCCAGCCCGAACCGCGCCAGATACTTGCGCAACCGGTCCGCATCGTTCGGCTGCTTCTTGCTCTGTCGTGATACCGCGAACAGCGTGCGCCCGGCTTCGGACAGGCTTGCCGACACGCGGCACACGTCGAGCACACGTTCAAGCTGCGCACGGTCGAACAGGTCGAGTTCCGCCGCACGCGCGCCGAACACCGCGTCGACATACCCATCGGACGCACCCGCGCCGCCCGGCGACGACCACGTGCGCGTCAGCCGCTCGACTTCCTGTTCGGCAAGCGCCTCGGTAATCCGCCCCGCATCGGCCAGCGTCGCCATCCGCGTGACCGACGCGGACAGTTCCCGGAAGTTGCCTGCCCATGCCGCGCGCGGCGATGCGGCGAACGCGAGATAGCGCCGCTTCGCCTCGACGTTGAACCGCACCTGCTCGCCCTGCTCGCGGCCGAAACGATCGAGTTCGAATTCGAGGTTCGGCTCGATGTCCTCGCGCCGCTCGGCGAGCCCCGGCAGTTCGTACGTCCACAGGTTGATCCGCGCGTAAAGATCCTCGCGGAACGTGCCGGCCGCCACCATCTGCCGCAGGTCGCGATGCGTGCCCGCGATCAGCTCGAAATCGCTGGTCGCCTCGACGTCCGCGCCGACCGGCAGGAAACGCTTCTCCTCGATCGCCTTCAGCAGCATCGCCTGTTCGTCGAGCCCGAGTTCGCCGATCTCGTCGAGAAACAGCAGGCCGCCGTCCGCCGCGCGCAGCAACCCGGCACGCGCCGACTGCGCGCCCGTGAACGCGCCCTTCACGTGACCGAACAGCGTCGACATCGCCGCGTCGCCGCGCAGCGTCGCGCAGTTGATCTCGATGAACGGCCCCGCGAGCCGATGGCGGCCGCGCTTCAGCTCGTACACGCGCTTCGCGAGAAACGACTTGCCGGCGCCCGTCGGCCCGACCAGCAGCATCGGCGCGCGCGAACGCACGGCGACGCGCTCCAGTTGCTCGATCAGCGCGTTGAAGCGCGCGTTGCGTGTCGCGATGCCGGCCTTCAGGAACGACACGGTTTCGTCGCGCTCGCGCGTGAAGCGCTGCGCGATGCGGTTGTAGCGCGACAGGTCGAGATCGATCACCGACATCGTGCCGGGACCGCTCAGCCCTTCATCGGTCTTCTGCGGCGGCGCCGTCTGCGCGAGACGCGCAGGCAGGTAGCGCGCCTCCGCGAGCAGGAACCAGCAGATCTGCGCGACGTGCGTGCCTGTCGTGATGTGGATCAGGTAGTCCTCGCGGTCGAGATCGAACGGGTAGGCGCGCGCGAAATCGTGCAGCGTCGCGTAGACCTCCTCGAAATCCCACGGATCGCGAATCTCCATCGGGATGAGCCGCACGTCGGTGTGCGGCGACACGCGCTCCAGGTCCTGCTTCACGCGGTTCGCGAGACGTGCGTAGTTCGGCGAGTGCAGCAGTTCGAGCCGGTCGATCGGCGTGTCGCGCTGCTCGCACAGCGAAATCGTCGGCCGCCAGTTACGCCAGCGGCGCTGCGAGCCGCCGCCCTGGTCGAGCACGGTGCCGAGAAAACCGATGGCGACAGTCTTTCGCATGTTTATCTCATCGGATAAGAAGCGATCCGATTGTATCGGATTTTCTTGGCAACGAGATGCAGGAAGCATCGGCACCACACCACGCACCACAAATAAATCCTCTTTATTTTCAATGCCTTAAAAAATATCTGAAGCACAAACGAGCCCACTGGCACGCTCCTCGCTAAATAGAAAGCGCCGGAGGTCCCGCTGGCCCACGAGCCAGGGTTCACAAAGCCCTGCTGGTGCGCCGCCGCCGAACCTGGTTCGTCGCGGTCGCGCATGCCGCCATGGGCAGACGAAGGCAAACGGGCGCGTACTGGAACTTCGCCCGGGTTCGAGTCCCGGGGCGCCCTCCGTTCGGTAGCTCATTTGGGTAGAGCAGCCGGCGCAAGCCGGTGTGTAGCGGGTTCGAATCCCGCTCGAACACTGTCCGCAAGGACAGTCTCTTGATAGAAGCAGTACCCGCCGGTGCGGGCCGCAAGGCCCGCCGCGCGTCGGACCGGTTGCGGTTCCGCGCGATCGGCCGGACGGCCGCACGGCCCGCACGAAGGCGCACGACGACGCGATGCAGGATGCGTCGCCGCGCACTTCGACGTCGGGCCAGCGCGCCGCCCGCCCGGTTGCGTCGCCCCGCGATCCGCACGATGCGTGTCACCCGGCGGTCATTGAAGAAAAGGACAAGAATATGTGGATGCGACATGTAGTGAAAAAGAACGAACGCGCGCTGCTGATGAATGAGGGCGATTTCGTGAAGGTGCTGGAACCGGGTGTGTTCAAGGCCTTCGATCCGCTCAAGCGCCTGTCGGTGCAGACCGCGCGTCTCGACGCGCCGCTCGCTGACACGGCACTGGCCGATTACCTGCGTCACGACGCACCGGACGTGCTCGCGCAGCACTTCGTCGCAATGGATCTCGCCGACGATGAAGCGGGCCTGCGCTACGAAGACGACGTGCTCGTCGAGATCCTGGCGCCGGGTACGCGCCGGCTGTACTGGCGCGGCCTGACCGCGCACCGTCTCGAACGCGTCGATCTCGCGCAGGACAGCATGCTGCCGGCCGCGCTCGTGAAGCGCATCGCGCAGCCGGCGCTGCGAGCACGCGGTGTGGCAGGCCTGACGGGCGTACTGCTGGCGCAGGTGCCGGCGTACCACGTCGGCGTGCTGAAGATCGACGGCAAGATCGAGCGGTTGCTGGACGCGGGCGTCGCGGCGTTCTGGCGCTTCAACCGCGACGTCGCCGTCGAACTCGTCGACCTGCGCTTGCAGGCGATCGAAGTCGGCGGACAGGAAATCCTGACGCGCGACAAGGTCGCGCTGCGGCTGAACCTGTCGGCGACGTGGTGCTATGCGGACGTGCTGCATGCGTTCGGCCAGTTGCAGAAGCCGGTCGAGCACCTGTATCGCGAGCTGCAGTTCGCGCTGCGATCGGCGGTCGGCACGCGCTCGCTCGACGAACTGCTGGAAGACAAGCAGTCGATCGACGACGTCGTGATCACGCAGGTGCGCGCCCGCCTCGGCCATTCCGGCGTGGAGGTGCGCAGCGTCGGCGTGAAGGATATCGTGCTGCCGGGCGACATGAAGACGATCCTCGCGCAGGTGGTCGAAGCGGAGAAGTCCGCGCAGGCGAACGTGATTCGCCGCCGCGAGGAAACCGCGGCCACGCGTTCGCTGCTGAACACCGCGAAGGTGATGGAAGAAAACCCGACCGCGCTGCGGCTCAAGGAGCTGGAAACGCTCGAGCGCGTCGCGGAACGGATCGACCGCATCTCGGTGTTCGGCGGTCTCGACCAGGTGCTGAACGGACTCGTCAGCATCAAGGGCGCGCAATGAATGGACAGGCACGGCGCACGGGCGCCGTGCCTCATGAACAAGGTAGCAAGGTGATGAACATGAGTGAAATGGATTACCAGGTGATGGAACTGGCCAATGGCAAGCCGGTGAAGATGTGGACGCAAGGCGTCGCCGTCGAAGACGAAGCACGCGCGCAACTGCGCAACACCGCGCAGATGCCGTTCATCTTCAGCCACGTCGCGGTGATGCCGGACGTCCACCTCGGCAAGGGCTCGACGATCGGCAGCGTGATCCCGACGAAGGGCGCGATCATTCCGGCCGCGGTCGGCGTCGACATCGGCTGCGGGATGATGGCCGCGCGCACGACGCTGACGGCGTCCGACCTGCCGGATTCGCTCGCGGGCCTGCGCAGTGCGATCGAACGCGCGGTGCCGCACGGCCGCGCGCCGGGCCGCCGCGATCCGGGCGCGTGGGGCGACCGCACGCCGGCCGCCGTGACCGAATCGTGGAAATCGCTGCAACCGGGCTTCCAGCGGATCGTCGACAAGTATCCGAAGCTGGAGAAGACGAACCACTACGCGCATCTCGGCACGCTCGGCACCGGCAATCACTTCATCGAAGTGTGCGTCGACGAAGCGGACCACGTGTGGTTCATGCTGCACAGCGGCTCGCGCGGCGTCGGCAATGCGATCGGCAGCCTGTTCATCGAACTCGCGCAGGCCGACATGCGGCAGCACATCGCGAACCTGCCGGATCGCAACCTCGCGTATTTCACCGAGGGCAGCCGGCACTTCGACGACTACGTCGAAGCGGTCGGCTGGGCGCAGGACTACGCGCGCCGCAACCGTCAGGCCATGATGGACGCGGTGATCGGTGCAGCACGCGGCGTGATCGCGAAGCCGTTCTCGGTCGACGAGCACGCGGTGAACTGCCACCACAACTACGTGCAGCGCGAACGCCACTTCGGCGAAGACGTGCTCGTGACGCGCAAGGGCGCGGTATCGGCACAGAAGGGGCAGCTCGGGATCATTCCGGGCTCGATGGGCGCGAAGAGCTTCATCGTGCGCGGGCTCGGCAACCCGGAAAGCTTCTGCTCGTGCAGCCACGGCGCGGGCCGGACGATGAGCCGCACCGAAGCGAAGCGCCGCTTCACGGCCGACGACCAGGTGAAGGCAACCCAGGGCGTCGAATGCCGGAAGGACGCGGGCGTCGTCGACGAAATCCCGATGGCCTACAAGGACATCGACGCGGTGATGGCGGCCCAGCGCAGCCTCGTCGAAGTGGTGCATACGCTGCGCCAGGTGGTGTGCGTGAAAGGATAGCGCGGTGCGCGGCCGATGGCCGGCGGCCGCGCACAACGAAAAGGAAGCAACAACAATGAAAACGGAAGAATTGACAGCGGTGCGCAGCGCGCACCCGGTCGACCCGGCCGTGCGGGCACGCGTGATGGCGGAGCTCGCGGAAGTCGAGCGCCGCCACGGCGTGAGCGTGCTGTTCGCGTGCGAATCGGGCAGCCGCGGCTGGGGGTTCGCATCACCGGACAGCGACTACGACGTGCGCTTCGTGTATGCGCACCGGCGCGACTGGTACCTGAGCGTCGAACCGCAACGCGACGTGATCGAGCGGCCGCTCGACGACGAGCTCGACGTCAGCGGCTGGGAACTGCGCAAGGCGCTGCAACTGCTGCGCCGCTCGAACCCGACGCTGCTCGAATGGCTCGACTCGCCCGTCGTGTATCGCGAAGACGCACGCTGGGCGCCACGGCTCAGGTCGCTGGCGTCCGCGTTCTTCTCGCCGGTGCGCGGGCGTCATCACTACCTCGCGATGGCGAAGAAGAACTTCCGCGGCTATCTGCAAGGCGACACGGTGCGTTACAAGAAGTACCTGTACGTGCTGCGGCCGCTGCTCGCGGTGCGCTGGATCGACATGGGGCTCGGGATGCCGCCGATGCGCTTCGTGGATCTCGTCGACGGCACCGTGCACGAGCCGGCGGTGCGCGCGGAACTCGACGCATTGCTCGCGCTGAAGATGAGCGCGAACGAAAGCGAATACGGGCCGCGCAGGCCGGCCGTGCACGCGCTCGTCGAGACGATGCTCGCCGATGCCGAACACGATCGCGAATACAAGCGGCCGTGGGGCGACGGGGCGATGCTCGACGCGTTCCTGCGCGACGTGGTCGACGGTCGATGAAAAGCGAACGGCGCGATGCCTTTGGACATCGCGCCGTTTTCGCATCCGCACTCGTCCGATCAATCCGGGCCAGCAATGGACGTGCCCGCACACTACGCGTCGCCGTCACGATCTCGGCCCATTGCGGCGGTATACTCGATGCCGTTCGGTAAAGCGCGCCGCCGCATGCGCCGCAGCCTTCGACCTGCCCCGCTTGCTGACGATGCGCTTGCAGTCCGACGCTTCCGCCCGCCCATCCACAGTCGATACGAACCGTCATGTCGCACCGCCTTTCGCTCGCCATCGCCGCCCTCCTCGCCGTTTCCCCGATCGTTGCCCAGGCTCGCCCGTTCGCGCGGCCGCCGGTCGAGCGCGATTTCAAGAACTGGTCGGTTGTCTGCGACAACGGCAACCGCTGCATTGCCGAAAGCCACGCCGACGATATCGACGACGCACGCACCAGCCTCATCCTGCGCGTGACGCGCGATGCCGGCCCGGACGCGCAAGCCTCGCTCGACCTCTACGCGTCAGCGCCGCTGGACCTGCGCACCGCACGCGTGGATGGTCGCCCGTTCGATGCAATGGCGGCCCAATGGCATGCGTTCGGCGGCAAACCGGACGACGACGAAGCGCACCCGTTCCGGATCCGGAACGGGTGCG
>NZ_JAAGPE010000204.1:0-238 GCF_017104605.1 Burkholderia sp. Ac-20384
GAAAAAAAAACCCCCCCCCCCTCCCCCCCCCCCCCCTCCCCCTCCCCCCCCCCCCCCCCGCCCCCGTAGGCCTACACCTTCTTCTATCGACTTCATAGCTCTTGACAATGCCTCACCACCCTCTACCTACTGCTCGCTAACGTCCAGGCCAGCACATCCTACACTCGCGTGTCAGTACACAACACCACTACGTTATATACAGGCACACACCGTAGCCTAGCTGTAGCTACTCCTCACA
>NZ_JAAGPE010000205.1:0-17322 GCF_017104605.1 Burkholderia sp. Ac-20384
ACCGGCAGGATGCGCGTCCAGTTCTGCAGATGCTCGGCCGAGCGCAGCAGCGTCACGTGCGTCGGGATCGTCCGCAGCCGTTCCTCGAAGTGATGAAACAGCCGGGTGATACCCGTATTGCCGTCGCCGTCCCCACCTCGATGCGAGACAGCGCGCCGACCAGCGGCCGGCGTGGCCGCGGGCGCCGAGTTGCCCGCGATCAATGTGCGCACCAGCGCGCTGCGCGCCGAAAGCTATCGCGCGCCGAAGGAAGCGGGCGTGCTGCGTTCCGATATCCCGCTGCTCGACACCGCGCAGGCCGTCAACATCGTGCCGGCGCAGGTGCTGCGCGACCAGCGTCCGCGCAATCTGGACGACGCGCTCGGCAACGTCAGCGGCATCACGCAGGGCAACACGCTCGCGGGCACGCAGGACACGATCATGAAGCGCGGCTTCGGCGGCAATCGCGACGGCTCGATCATGCAGAACGGGATGCCGCTCGTGCAGGGGCGCGCGTTCAACGCGGCGGTCGACAGCGTCGAGGTGCTGAAGGGGCCGACGTCGCTGCTGTACGGGCTGATGGACCCGGGTGGCGTGGTCAACGTCGTCACCAAGCAGCCGCAACTCAAGCGCTACAACGCGATCTCGCTCGGCGCGTCGACGTTCGGGCACGGCAAGAACGGCGGCAGTGCGACTTTCGATTCGACCGGGCCGGTCGGCGATTCGCGGCTCGCGTACCGGCTGATCGTCGACCAGTCGAACGAGCAGTACTGGCGCAATTTCGGCGAATACCGGCAGACCTTCGTCGCGCCGTCGCTCGCGTGGTACGGCCGCGATACGCAGGTCGCGGTGTCCTACCAGTACCGGAAATTCCATTCGCCGTTCGATCGCGGTACCGCGCTCGACCCGCGCACCAACGCGCCGCTCGACATTCCGGCGCGGCGGCGCATCGACGAGCCGTTCAACAACATGGACGGCGAATCGCATCTCGCGCAGGTGAGCGTCGATCACCAGTTCAACGCGGACTGGAGCGCGCATTTCGGCTACAGCTACAACCGCGAGACCTACGACGCGAACCAGTTGCGCACGACGGGTGTCGATCCGGTGAAGGGCACGATGACGCGCAGCAACGACGCGACGCACGGTTCGCTCAGCACCGACAGCTACGGGATCGGCTACGTGAACGGCAAGCTGATGCTGGGCGGGATGCAGCACGACGTGCAGGTCGGCTTCGACACCGAATACCGCCGCATCTATCGCAAGGACATGCTGCGGCAGGCCGTGAAGACGCCGTTCAACTACCTCGACCCCGTCTACGGGCTGCTGCCGCCGTCGAGCACGGTGTCGGCGAGCGACAGCGACCAGACCGACACGCTGCACGATGCGTCGGCGTTCGTGCAGGACACGATCCACCTGACCGACAAGTGGATCGTGTCGGGCGGGTTGCGCTACATCACGTACAACCAGGTCGCGGGGCGCGGGCGGCCGTTCGTCGCGAACACCGATCTCAGCGGCTCGAAGTGGCTACCGCGCGCGGGCGTCGTCTACAAGTGGACCGACACGTTCTCGCTGTACGGCAGCTATTCGCAATCGCTGAAGCCGTCGTCGTCGATCGCGCCGATGACGGGCTACATCATCGACGGCGCGACGCCGCCCGAGGAAGCGACCGCGTGGGAACTGGGCGGCAAGCTCGACCTGCCGGGCGGGATGACAGGCACGCTGGCGTTCTTCAACATCGACAAGAAGAACGTGCTCGTGTCGCAGTACAACGACGCGACCAAGCTGACCGACTGGCGCACGTCGGGCAAGGCACGCTCGCGCGGGATCGAACTCGACGTGTCGGGCAAGATCGGCGAGCGCGTGAACGTGATCGCGAGCTATGCGTACATCGACGCGAAGACCACCGAGGATCCGCTGTACGCGGGCAACCAGCTGTGGAACGTCGCGCGCCACACCGCGTCGCTCGCGGGCGTCTACGACTTCGGCACGGTGGTCGGCGGCGACGACCTGCGCATCGGGGCAGACGTGCGCTACGTCGGCGCACGGCCGGGCGATTCGGCGAACAGCTTCACGCTGCCGTCGTACGTGCTCGCCGACGCGTTCGCCACGTACGACACGCGGATCGGCAAGCAGAAGCTGTCGTTCCAGCTCAACGTGAAGAACCTCTTCAATCGCACCTACTACCCGTCGAGCGCGAACCGTTACTTCGTCGCGATCGGCGATGCGCGACAGGTGTCGCTGCTCACCACGCTGCAGTTCTGACCACGCAATCGCCGCGCGGCCGTCACGGCGGCGCGCGGCTTCGGAGAAGATCCAGATGAACCGGAACATGAAAACCGGCGCCGTGCGCGCCGTTGCCGCCGGCGCGCGGCGTCGCGCATTGCGGGCGATCGCGGGCTCGGTGCTCGCGATCGGCGCGGGCCTGGGCCTCGGCGCAGGGGTGGCCGCCCCCGCATTGGCGGCCGATGCACCGCAGGCCGTCACGCGCGTCGCGATGCTCGTGCAGCTGCGCGGCCCGAACCTGAAGGTCGACGAACGCATCGTCCAGCATCTCGGCGAACGCGGCTACGCGGTGCGCCTGATCGACGAAGCGTCGACACCCGATGCGGCGCGTGACGCCGACCTGGTCGTGATCTCGTCGACGGTGTCGTCGAAGAACGTGCGGCCCGGTTGGCGCACGCTCGACAAGCCGCTCGTCACCTGGGAAAACGACCTGCTCGACGATTTCGCGATGACGGGCAAGCGTCATGACGTCGACTTCGGCGAAACGGGCAAGGAGCGCTACCTGTGGCTCGTCAATGCGCCGCACCCGATCGCGGCCGGGCTGCCGGCCGGCGCGACGAACGTGTACGGCAAGCAGGCGCCGATGAGCTGGGGCAAACCGGGGCTCGGCGCGATCACGATCGCGACCGTGTACGGCCAACCCGACAAGGCCGCGATCTTCGCGTACGAGAAGGGCGCGACGATGGACTACGAAGCGCTCGCGCCGGCGCGCCGCGTGATGTTCTTCCTCGACAACGACACGTTCGTGAACCTGTCGCCGGCCGGTGTCGCACTGTTCGACGCGGCCGTCGACTGGGCGGCCGGCCGGCGCTGATTGGCAGCGGCGGCCCTGGGCCGCTAGGCCGCTTGCGCCGCCGCTTCGATCAGTTGCGCGAGCATCTGCGCCGGCTCCGACATCGTGCGCCGCGCGCGATGCACGAGCCCGATGTCGCGGTGGAACGTGTGATGCCCGAGGTCGATCGCGCGCACGCCGGCCGGCCAGCGGCGATACACGGCGGTCTGCGGGACGATCGCGACGCCGACGCCGTTCTCGACCAGCTTGACGATCGCGTCGAGCTCGTCGAGTTCGCAGGTGTCTCGCACCGCGATGTGCATCTTCCTCAGAAAACGGTCGACCTGGCGGCCGCCGAACGACGCGCGGTCGTAGCGCACGAACGGCTCGCTCGCGAGCAGGTCGGCCCAGTCCTTGCCTTTCACGATGCGCGGCACGATCAGCCGGAACGGTTCCTGCACGAGGGTCGTCCAGTGCAGGTCGCTCTGCAGCGAAAACGGCGGCCGGATGATCGCGGCCATGTCGATCTCGCCCGCATCCACCCGGTTGACCAGTTCGATCGACAGCCCCGGGATCACGCGCGTGCGGCATGCGGGATGCCGGCGATGGAAATCGGCGAGTGCGGCCGGCAGCAGCGCGCTCTGTACCGATGCGATCGCGCCGATCGTCACGCGCACGGTGGCCGGCGAACCGGGCGCGGTCGAGCTCAGGTTCTCGTACAGGCCGATCAGCGCCTGCGCCTGGTCGAGCACGTGATGACCCATTTCGTTGAGCCGGGCCGACCGGCCTTGCCGGTCGAACAGCGCGAAGCCGAGCTCGGCTTCGAGGCGCTGCATCTGCGCGCTCACGGCCGCCTGCGTGAGCCCGATACGGTTGCCGGCCGCGGCGAACGTGCCTTCCCGGGCGACGGCGACGAGGGTTTTCAGTTCGCGGATCATTCATCAATTCCGTTTGTGAATGACGCAACTATATATTGATTTAATTTCTGCTTGAGCTTGACTACCATGGTGCCGTCCTCGCGCCACGCGAGCGTTCCATCACGAGGCAACCATGAGTCTTTCCCCGTTTCACCTGGCGATTCCCGTCTACGACCTGCCGGCCGCGCGCGATTTCTACGGCCGTGTGTTCGGGCTGGCAGAGGGGCGCTCGAGCGCGCAGTGGGTCGATTTCGATTTCTACGGGCACCAGCTCGTGATCCACGCGCATCCGAAGACCGCGTCGCAGGAAGGCGCGCATACGAACGCGGTGGACGGTCACGACGTGCCGGTGCCGCATTTCGGGATCGTGCTCGACTGGCCGAGCTGGGAAGCGCTGGCCGAGCGGCTGAAGTCGTTCGGCGTGACTTTCGTGATCGAGCCGTATGTGCGGTTCCAGGGGCAGGTCGGCGAACAGGCGACGATGTTCCTGTTCGATCCGTGCGGCAATGCGCTCGAATTCAAGGCGTTCCGCGACATCGGCCAGTTGTTCGCGAAGTGACCGGCGGCGCCGTCAGCGCCGATTGAAATTGGGTGCGAGAATGCGGCCTCCGGCCCGGCTGCGCGCAGGCGCACCGGCCGGCGCCGCGCCGCACGGCATCCGTTCGTGCGTGCCGTTCTCCAAGGAACCCGTATGGACAGTCACATCGCTCCGGTGGAGCTGAAGAAAGCCTACCGTCTCCTCAACCACGGCCCGACGGTGCTCGTGTCGGCCCGCCACGGCGGCGTCGACAACGTGATGGCCGCCGCATGGGCGTGCGCGCTGGACTTCCTGCCGCCGAAGCTGACGGTCGTGCTCGACAAGACCGCGAAGACGCGCGAGCTCGTCGAGCGAAGCGGCACGTTCGTGATCCAGGTGCCGACGGCCGCGCAACTTCGGCTCACGCATGCGGTCGGCAACCACAGTCTCGCGGAGCGGCCCGACAAGCTGCGCGAAGCGGGCGTCACGCTGTTCGACGTCGAAGGCCACGACCTGCCGTTCGTCGCCGGCTGTTCGGGCTGGCTCGCGTGCAAGCTGATTCCGGAACCGCACAACCAGCAGACCTACGACCTGTTCATCGGCGAGGTGGTCGCGGCGTGGTCCGATACGCGCGTGTTCCGTGACGGCCACTGGTATTTCGAATCGGCCGATCCGGCACTGCGCAGCCTGCACTACATCGCGGGCGGCAATTTCTATGCGATCGGCGAATCGCTGCACGTCGATCCGGACGCGAAGTAAGCGTCGGGCGGGCGACGGGTTCCGCCGATCCGGGCGCGCGGTTCACGCGCGCCTGTTCAATTCCATCAGCATGGTTTCGGCGAACGCCTGCGCGACGCGCGGCAGCGTGCGGCCGCGCTTCGTGACGAGCGCGATCGGCCGCACGAACGCGGGGTCGTCGATCGGCTTCGCGACCAGCTCGGGCTCGGCGCGCACCTCGCGCGCGGTCGCCGGCAGGATCGTCACGCCGAGGCCGCCGCGCACCATCGCGACGGCCGTCATCATGTAGGTGGGCTCGCACGCGATGTCGGGCGTGCAGCCGGCCGCGTCCAGCGCGGCATCGACGACGCTGCGCACGCTCGTGCCTCGCGCGGTGAGCACGAGCGGCACGGCCGCGACGTCAGCCGTGCTCACGCGGCGCTTGCGCGCGAGCGGATGATCCTTCGGGCACACGGCGACGAGCCGGTCGGCGCCCGCATACAACACCTCCAGCGATGCATCGAACGTGTCGCCGCCGGTCAAGCCGAGATCGGCTTCCTCGTTGCGCACGAGCGCGGTGACGAGGCTCGCGACGCCGTCGCGGATCTCGAAGCCCGCGCGCGGCACGTCGCGCCGGAACGACTGGATCAGCTCGGGCAGCACGCTGGACGCGAAGGTCGGCAGGCACGCGAGCCGCACCGTGCCGCTCGTGCCTTCGCCGAGCGCGCGCGCGTCGCGCAGCACACGCTCCATGTCGTCGAGCGAGCGTTGCAGCAGCGGCAGCAGCTCGCGCCCGGTCTGCGTGAGCGCGACGCTGCGGCTGTTGCGGTCGAACAGGCGCGCGCCGACGATTTCCTCGAGCCGGCGGATCTGCACGGTCAGCGCCGGCTGCGACAGGTGCAGGCGCGCGGCCGCACGCGTGAAGTTGCCGGCCTGCGCGACGGTGACGAACGCGCGAATGTCGCGAAGATTCAGATCCATAACGGTTCGTGATTGCTGCGATCAAATCATTTCAATTGTGCTATCGCTGCGCCGACCTTACGCTCGTCTCCAACAGAAGACAAGGTAGGAGACACGGATGCTGCCGTTACTCGGGCTTGGCACGATCGTCGTGCTGCTGGCCGCGATTCTGTCGAAGCGGATGTCGCCGCTCGTCGCGCTGATCATCGTGCCGATCGCCGCATCGCTGATCGGCGGCTTCGGGCTGCACACCAGCAAGTTCGTCATCGACGGGCTGAAGGGGCTCGCGCCCGTCGTCGGGATGTTCGTGTTCGCGATCCTGTACTTCGGGACGATCACCGACGCCGGCACGCTCGACCCGATCATCGACCGCATCCTGCGCGCGGTCGGCACGCGGCCGACGCGCATCGTGATGGGCACGACGCTGCTCGCGCTGCTGATCCACCTCGACGGCTCCGGCGCCGTCTGCTTCCTCGTGACGATTCCGGCCGTGCTGCCGCTGTACGACCGGCTGAAGATGGACCGGCGCGTGCTGGCCGCCGCCGTGTCGATGGCCGCGGGCATCAACTTCCTGCCGTGGACGGGGCCGATGATCCGCGCGTCCGCGTCGCTGCACCTGCCGGTGTCGGCGCTGTTCAATCCGCTGATCCCGGTGCAGGCGATCGGGCTCGTGTTCGTGTTCGGCGTGGCGTACTGGCTCGGGCGGCGCGAGGAGAAGCGGCTCGGCCTGTCGCGCGACGATGCGTCGATCCCGCTGCCGACGCGCGAGCTGACGCCCGACGAGCAGGCGCTGCGCCGGCCGCACCTGTTCTGGTTCAACCTGGTGCTGACGCTCGTCGTGCTCGGCACGATGGTTGTGATGGGCGAGAAGATCCCGCCCGCGATCATGTTCATGGTGGGGCTGTGCATCGCGCTGATGGTGAACTACCCGGACGTCGACATGCAGAGGAAGCGCATCGACGCCCATGCGCGCGCGGCGCTGATGATGGCCGGCATCCTGCTCGCGGCCGGCGTGTTCACTGGGATCATGCAGGGCAGCGGGATGCTGAAGGCGATGGCGCAGGCGGCGGTTGGCTTCGTGCCGCCGTCGATGGCCGGCCACATTCCGGTGGTGCTCGGCTTTGCGTCGATGCCGCTGAGCATGCTGTTCGATCCCGATTCGTTCTACTTCGGCGTGCTGCCCGTGATCGCGGAAGTGGCCGGCCAGCTTGGCGTGCCGGCCGTGCAGGTCGGGCAGGCCGCGTTGCTCGGCCAGATGACGACCGGGTTCCCGGTCAGCCCGCTGACGCCCGCGACGTTCCTCGTCGTCGGCCTGTGCGGCATCGAGCTGGCCGAGCACCA
Organism: Burkholderia sp. Ac-20384; assembly: GCF_017104605.1. NCBI lineage: Bacteria > Pseudomonadati > Pseudomonadota > Betaproteobacteria > Burkholderiales > Burkholderiaceae > Burkholderia > Burkholderia sp. Ac-20384. Next base: position 7,487 of record NZ_JAAGPE010000205.1, read on the forward strand.
GAAATTCACGTTCCCGCTGCTGTTCGGCGCCTCGATCGTGATGACGATCGCGTGCGTCGTGCTGGGCATCTTTTGATCTTTCCCGGCGGTGAAATCCGCCGGACGACGGTACGGACATGACAGCAAAGCAACCTGAACGACGCGTGCGCATCGGTGCGGGCGCAGGCTACTCGGGCGACCGGATCGAGCCGGCGATCGAACTGGCCGAACACGGGCAACTCGACTACCTGGTGTTCGAATGCCTGGCCGAGCGCACGATCGCGATCGCGCAGCAGGCGCGGCGCAAGGACCCGGCACTCGGCTACGACCCGCTGCTCGACGCGCGGATGCACGCGGTGCTGCCGGTCGCCGCGCCGAAGGGCGTGCGCATCGTGTCGAACATGGGCGCGGCGAATCCGCGTGCGGCCGCGCGGTGCACCGCGCAGATCGCGCAATCGCTTGGTTTCGCGAAGCTGAAGGTCGCGGCGGTCGAAGGCGACGACGTGCTCGACGTGGTGTTGCGCGGTGCATTCCGCTTCGAGGAATCGGGCGATGACGTCGCCGCGTATCGCGACCGCATCGTGTCCGCGAATGCGTACCTCGGCGCCGCGCCGATCGTCGATGCGCTTGCGGCCGGCGCGGACGTCGTGCTGACCGGGCGCGTTGCCGATCCATCGTTGTTCACTGCGCCGCTGATTCACGCGTTCGGCTGGCGGATGGACGACTGGGACACGCTTGGCGCTGCGACGGTCGTCGGCCACCTGCTCGAATGCGCGGGGCAGGTGACGGGCGGCTATTTCGCGGATCCCGGCTACAAGGACGTGCCGAACCTCGCGCGGCTCGGGTTTCCGATCGGCGAAGTCGCGGCCGACGGCTCGGTCGTGATCACGAAGGTGCCGCACGCGGGGGGCCGCGTGAGCGCGGCGACCTGCAAGGAACAGCTGCTCTACGAGATTCACGATCCGGCGCGGTATCTGCAGCCCGATGTCGTCGCGGATTTCACGCAGGTCACGGTTGCCGAGGAGGCGACCGATCGCGTGCGCGTGACAGGCGGGCGCGGCACCGAGCGGCCCGACACGCTGAAAGTGTCGGTGGCTTACGTCGACGGCTGGATCGGCGAAGGCCAGATCTCGTACGGCGGCCCGGGTGCGCTCGAACGTGCGCGTCTCGCGCTCGATATCGTCCGCGAACGGCTGGCACTGACAGGCGTTGCGGCGACCGAGTTGCGCTTTGACCTGATCGGTGTCGATGCGCTGTATGGCGACGCAACGCCGGCCGTGCGCGGCGAGCCGGCCGAGGTACGCGTGCGGGTGGCCGGCCGTGCGGCGAGCGCCGCCGAAGCGGCACGCATCGGCAACGAAGTCGAGACGCTCTATACGAACGGGCCGGCCGGCGGCGGCGGTGCGTTCAAGTCGACGCGTGAGGTGATCGCGGTGCAGTCGGTGCTGCTGCCGCGCGCGGCCGTGACGCCGTCGTTTTCATTCGTGGAGGCATGATGCAACTGCGTGAACTGGCGCACGCGCGCACCGGCGACAAGGGCAATACGCTGAACGTGTCGGTGATCTGCCACGATCCGCGCCATTACGATCATCTGCGCACGCATCTCGATGCTGATGCCGTGAAGGCATGGCTCGCGGGCATCGTGCACGGCGACGTCGTGCGTTACGAACTGCCGGCGCTCGGCGCATTCAATTTCGTGTTGCGCGATGCGCTCGGGGGCGGCGTCACGCGCTCGCTCGCGCTCGACGCGCACGGCAAGTCGGTCAGTTCGGCGCTGCTGGCGATCGAGGTGCCCGACCCGGCGTGACGGACGTCGGCGCCGGAGGCGGGCAGGCGCTTACGGAATCAGCAGTTCGCGCAGGCCGTCGGCATGCTCGATGCGTTCGCCGGCGATGTGCAGGCGCTGATCCCGGCGATAGTCGTAGACCGCACGCGACGCGGCGAGCTGGTCGAAATCGAGTTCGACCGCATGACGCGATTCGGTATTGCCGGCTTCGAAGATCAGGTTGCCGAACGGATCGGCCGCGAGGCTGCCGCCCGCGAACACGACGTCGTGCGAGCTGCCGCCGACGCGGTTGGCGACCACCGCGAACACCTGGTTCTCCATCGCCCGCGCCGTGGCCGACGTGCGGTGGACAGGGCGGTACGGCTCCATGTTGCCGTCGGTGATGAGGATCAGCTCGGCGCCGAGCGCGGCGAGCGCGCGGCCGGTTTCGGGGAATTCGTTGTCGTAGCAGATCAGCAGGCCGATCCGTACGCCGCGCCATTCGATCGTCGCGTAACGGTCGCCGGGCAGCACGACGCCGTGCTCGCTCACCCACAGATGCGTCTTGCGATAGCGCAGCGCGATGCCGTCCGGCGTGACGAACACGGTGGTGTTGTAGAAGCGGCCGCCGTCGTTCTCGATCAGCCCGACCACGACCGCCACATCGCGTGCACGCGCGGCTGCGATGACCGCGCCGACGCTCGGGCCGTCGAGCGGCTCGGCGCATTCGGCCAGATTCGACGGATCGAGGAAGCCGGTGAGCTGCGCCTCCGGAAACATCACGATGTCGGTGCCCGGTGCGCAGGTTGCGATCGCTTCGAGCGTGCGTTGCAGGTTGTAGTGCGTGTCGCCGTCGCGACCGGCGAGCTGGACGATATCGAGCTTCAGTTTCATGGCGATTTCGGTAGCAGGGGCCCGTCGCCGGTGGCGCCGGACGGGTGGGTAAGGAGGCCCCAGTATGCGCCGAAGCGGCGGATTTCCCATCCCGCCGGCGCGTTAACCCTTCGGGGGTATTGATCTTGCCGCCGCCGGCGGGGTGGTTGCGTCGACCCACACGTCGTCGGGGCTGGCGAGCAGGTGGCTCGCGAGGATGTCGTCTCCCTGGCGCAGCGCTTCGTCGCGGCTGTGCGCTTGCTTGTCATCGATCCGTTCCCCCGGCGCGGACGCACCGTCACGATCGTCGTCGCGCTTGCGCTGCCGCCCTGCTACCGGCACACATGGCAAAGTCCGAAAAAAACGCCGACCCCTGTGCAAGGGTCGGCGAACAGGTCCTGACGTACGAGGATACGGCTATCAGAACCCAGGCCATCATGTGCGCCCGCCGGGAGCGAGCGCACGCAATCAGACCCGCGAAGGATAGGGGCGGGCGAGCGGTTTGCCCAGAAGGTGCGGCCGGTAGGAGGTAGCGGCCGCGGGGAAGGTGCGGAATGCGATGAATTGACGCAGGCGGGGCGGCTGGCCGTCGACCGGTGCCGGGGCGAGCCGTTCGCGCGGGGGCGCCCGCCGGGCCGTGCGAACGGTGTGCGTGTTGCGCCGCAGCGTCGCGCGTCAGGGTGCCGTCTGCGCGTTCAGGAACAGCGAGAACAGCTCCGATTGCGAGTTGATCGCGAGCTTTCCGTAGATGTTGCGCCGGTGCACCTTGACCGTTTCGGCGGATATCGCCAGCTTGTTTGCGACTTCCTTGTTCGAGCGCCCGCTCAGGATCAACCGGATCACGTCGAGCTCGCGCGCGGTGAGCGGCGTGCCGAGCCGCGCCATCGCCTGCTCGAAGCCGTCGTGTGCGCCGGGCCGGCGCGGCGGCGCATGGTCCGCGGCGGCCGGCTCGAACGCGAGCCGCTGCCGCATCAGCCCGGCTACCCACGGCCGGATCAGGTCGAGCAACGCCACCTGCTCGGGGCTGAAGCGCCGCTTGCTGCCGAGCGACAGGCACAGCGTGCGCGCATCGTCGAGCACGACGTTGAACTGCACCTCGTCCTCGACGACGTTGTGCGTGAAATACAGCGTGTAGTACTCGGTATCGCGGAAGCATTCGGGCGCGACGTCGGACAGCCGGAACAGGCCGCTCTTCGGCGCGTCGCGGTTCGCGATGTAGAACGGGTCGAGCTGGTACAGGCCCTGCACGTAGTCGCGGAACAGCGGGTCGGGGCCGCCGCCTTCGTACGGGCATTCGGCGAACACCTGCGGGCGGCCGTCGCCGAACGTCAGCGCGACCCAGCTGTCGACCGCGACGTATTCCTCGATCAGCCGGATCAGGGCCAGCCAGAAGCCCGGCTGATCGAGCGACTCGATGAGCCGCCCGACCGACCGGTGCCATGCGACATCCTGCAACGTGAGGTTCATGCGTAGGTCCATGTCGGGCAGGTGCGATGCGCGCTTGCGGTGCCGCGCCGTGCGTGTACGCTACGGGCTCGCGGGCCGATTCCCGCGTGCATCGAACGGAGCCTGGGTGAAGAACGAGATCGTAACGCCGGCCGGCGCGAATGGCGAGGCCGTCCGCCGCCGCCGGTTCGCCGCGGCTGTCGCCGTGCGTGCTGCAATGGCATGCCTGGGCGCGATGGCCGGACAGGCGGCTGCCGCCGCGTCGCCGGCGTCGTGCAATGATCAACTGACGCAGTTGATCGTGCCGGCACTGCGGCAGACCGCGATGAACCGGCGCGACATCCATGCGGACCTGGACGAGCGTGACGGCGACGTCTACCGCATCCGGCTGTACACGATACCGGACCACTCGGGCACGCCGAATCGCGACGCGACGATCGGCTGGGTAACGCTCGACACGCAGGCGATGCGTGCGCTCGACGTCACGCGCGATCCCGACCGTCCGGACGTACTGAAGATCGACCGGCGCGCGTTGTCGCGTTTCGTGTCGGGCTGTGTTGCACCGGCGGCACCGGCCGCGCCCGTGCGCAGCGCCGTCGATTGCGATGCGCTGAACCGCCGCGCGCAGGCGCAGGGCGATTACGTGATGGGCAGCGACGCCGGGCGTGTCGCCACCGGCCACGGGCGCCTGCCGTTCTATTCCGCGCCGGACGGTGCATGCCGGATCGACGGGGTGTTCATCGTCGAGCACGATCACGTCGATGCGCGCACCGACTATGGCCGTTTCACGTCGGTCATCTATCTGAATCCGCGCACGCGCGGCATCGCCGAAGGCTGGGTGCCGACCGCGCGGCTGAAGCCGGACGGTACCGGCATCGCGCCACGGCAACCGTGATCGTGCGGGCCCGCCACCCTTCGCTACACACCTTTTCGACCTGAACGATCCTCGTCATGACAGTCCCGCACCGGAACAAACGTCTGAAGCCGCTCGCGGCTTCGCTCGCCGCGCTTGGCGCACTCGCAGTGCTCACCGCATTGTCCGCGTTGTCGCCCGTTTATGCGGCCGAGCCGGCCCAGCCCGACCACCTGTTGAAAACCTTCATCCACGACACTTACGGCAAGTGGCGTGCGGACCGCAAGGGCTGGCAGGCAGACGGGGACGATCTGATCCATGCGCCGTGCGGTTCGCTGCGCGTCGCGACCGCGGATGGCCCGCGCACGCTGCTCGCGATGTGCGGCGAGACCGAGGCGGCGGTGCAGAACGGGATGCCGGGGATGGATTCGGACGCGACGACCGGCACGATCGACCTGTATGTGCTGAAACCAACGGCGAACGGCAAGACGCTCGAGCCGGTGGTGAAGAAGACGGAGATCGCGTCGGGCAAGCGAGGCGAACCGGGCACCGTGCGCATCGAGCGGTACGGCGCGCACCTGTTCGGCTTCACGATCGGTGACGGCGTCACGCTGCAGGGCTACACGATGGCGATGCGGTCGATCTGGCTGCCGGTCGGCAATGCGATCGTCGAGGCTGCGCCGCGCATCAACGAAGCGCTCGACAACACGGGATCGCTCGATTGCGGAAACGCGAAATCGCATTGCGAGAGCCGGACGTTCACGATCGTGCCCGACACGACCGGCACCGGCGACGTCTATCCGCTGACGGTCACGGAAACGGGCACGCGCGGCGACAAGGACATCCACGCGCGCTATACGGTGAAGTTCGATGCGGCGCGTGGCCGCTACGTCGTGCCGAAGGCATTGCGCGAAGGGTACTGATCCTTCGCGCACCGGAACGGGCGGCGTTGCGCCGCCCGCGCATCACACGTACAGATACCGCACGAGGTGGAAGAACACGGGCGCGGCGAAGCAGATCGAGTCGACGCGATCGAGCATCCCGCCGTGGCCTGCGATCATCGAGCCCCAGTCCTTGGTGCCGAGCGAGCGCTTGACGGCCGACAGCACGAGGCCGCCGACGAAGCCCGCGATCACGATCGCGAGCGAGATGCCGAATGCCGACCCGAAGCTGAACGGCGTCACGCGATACAGCGATGCGCCGCACAGCGTGGCCAGCAAGCCGCCGCCGACGAACCCTTCGATCGTCTTCGACGGCGACAGCTGCGGCGCGATCTTGCGCTTGCCGAACAGCTTGCCGACCACGTACTGCAGCACGTCGCTGATCTGCACGACGAACAGGAAGAAGAACAGCAGCAGTGCGTTCTGCCCTGCGTAGTGCGGAATGTCGAGGATCAGCACGGCCGGCGCGTGGCTCAACCCGTACACGCACACCATCAGCGCCCAGTTGATCTTCGCGTTGCGGCTCAGGAATTCGCGCGTGTCCTGCGTGAGCGCTGATACGAGCGACATCGCGAAGAACAGGTGCACGGGCACGAAGATCGAATACATCCCGTACCAGTTGATCCCGAGCAGCAGGTACTGCACGGGGATCGCGACGAAGAACGCGATGAACAGCGTCGTGTGGTCGCTCGGGGTGGTTGGCGTGAGCGTGATGAATTCGCGCAGCGTCAGGTAGGACAGCACCGCGAACACCAGGTACGTGATGTTGTTGCCTAGGCCGATCGCGATGGCCATGATCGCGATCATCGCCCACCACGCGCGGATGCGCTGGTTCAGGTTGACGATGGTCGCGCTCGTGCCGCCGCTGCGCGCGCCGAGGATCGCGCCGATCACGGTCGCGACGACGAGCACGCCCGTGACGCCCGCGACCAGTTCCCAGAAAATTGTTCGCATTGTTGATATCCGGAAAGGGGAGAAGAGGGCGCCGCGTTCAGCCGGCCGGCCGCTGCGGCGGCGCGAGCGCGACGACCGCGTCGCGCATGCGGGCGAGGAATGTCGGCTTGTCTTCCTGGGCGCCGAGCGCGTCGTTCGCGCCGAAGTGCACCTTGCAGATCAGCGGCACCGGCCAGATCGCGCCCTTCGGCATGATCCGTTGCAGGTTCTCGAGATAGACGGGCGCGAGCGCGACGTCCGGAAACTCGGTCGCGAGGTGGAACAGCCCGCTCTTGAACGGCTGCGGCAGAATCTCGGCGCCGCGTGTGCCTTCCGGGAAGATGATGATCGAATGGCCCTGCTTGAGCGCATCGCGCACGGGGTCGAGCGGGTCGCCGCCGGATTCGCGGTGGCGGTCGATCAGCACGACGTTCAGCAGCTTCTGCGCGATGTGGCGCTTCATGTCGCTGCTGTCCCAGTAGTCGCGCGCGGCGACCGGCCGCACGACCGCACGCACGTTGCGCGGCAGCGCGGCGAGGATCGCGAGCGTGTCGATATGGCTCGTGTGGTTCGAGAAGTAGATCTTCTGCGTCGGGGACGGCGGCGCCTGATGCCAGACCGGATACGCGCCGGCGACGAGCCGCACGATGGACAGCAGGAAATCGCGCTGCCAGACGTTGAGAATGTTCATCGGCGCTGCGCCTCCTGCTTGCCTGCATGGCCCGCTGCGCGTGAGCGGCGGGCGGGACCCCGGAATGCCGGCGCGGCAGGATGCGCGCCGGACGGCCCTTGTTTAAATTTTTTCAAATTCGTGGCTGCCTGTCGCAGGTCCGCGATAATCGGACGGTTCGCCGTCACACGCTGTTGCGTCGCGGCGAATGCGCCGTTCGGCGGCGTGATAATCGGCTGTTGCACGAGTGCCCGTTTGCAGTTCGAATGGATCTCGCAGCGATCGGGCCAGCGGATTATCGCGAGTTTCCGTCAAAAACGCCAGATTGGCGCCGCGCGTGCGGGCCGGGCGCATGCTTGACGCATCCGGGCCGCTCGGCGACGATTAGGGCCGTCCATGGAAGGCCGTCCAAGGCCGTTTCGCCGCCCGGGGCATGGCGGCGGGAAACGTATCCGACTGTGCCGCGCAAATAAAACGATGAGCCTCTACGCACTCAAACCCAAATTCCAGAACCGTCTGCGCCCGTTCGCGAACTCGCTTGCCGAGCGCGGCGTCACGGCCAACCAGGTCACGCTGTTCGCGGCCGGCGGCTCGATCGTCGTCGGCGCGCTCGCCGGGCTCGGCGTGTTTGCCCGCGCGCTGTTCCTGCTGATCCCGCTGTGGCTGTTCGCGCGGATGGCGCTCAACGCGATCGACGGGATGCTCGCGCGCGAGCACAACCAGAAGAGCACGCTCGGCGCGTACCTGAACGAACTCGGCGACGTGGTGTCCGATATCGCACTGGTGCTGCCGTTTCTCGCGATTCCCGTGTTCGCTCCGGCGGACGTCTGGCTGTTCGCGCTGACGGCGGTGATCGTTGAATGCGCGGGGCTGATCGGCCCGCTGGTCGGCGTGAGCCGCCGCTACGACGGCCCGTTCGGCAAGAGCGACCGCGCGCTCGCCCTCGGCGCGTTCGCGCTGTGGATCGGGCTCGGGTTTCCGGTCGGCGGCGTCGCCGCATGGTTGTGGCGGCTGCTGATCGTGCTGTCGATCGTGACCGTGGTGCGGCGCGTGCAGGCCGGCATCGCGGAAAAGGGCGGTTAAAGGGTAGTCAGAGCGGTTGCGGTACCGGGCGCCGGAGGGCGGCGCACCAAGATTCGAATAACGAAACGAGAGAGATCGTATGAGCGCACGCATGGCCCGCGAGGCCGACTTCATCACGCACGACGGCGAAACGCTGTTCTATCGTCACTGGCCCGCCACGGGCGCGCGCTGCCGCGGCGCAATCGTGTTGCTGCACCGCGGCCACGAACACTCGGCGCGCGTCGCGCACCTCGTCGACGAGCTCGACCTGCCCGATTTCGCATTCTTCGCGTGGGATGCGCGCGGCCACGGCCGCTCGCCCGGCGCGCGCGGCTACAGCCCAAGCGCGGCCGCGTCGGTGCGCGACCTGCAGACTTTCGTCGAACATATCCGCGACACGCACGGCATCGCGATCGAGGACATGGCCGTGGTCGGCCAGAGCGTCGGCGCGGTGCTCGCGGCCACCTGGGCGCACGATTATGCGCCGCCGATCCGCGCGCTCGTCGTCGCGTCACCGGCGTTCCACATCAAGCTCTACGTACCGTTCGCGCGGCCGGGCCTGCGGCTGATGCACAAGCTGCGCGGGCTGTTCTACGTGAACAGCTACGTGAAGCCGAAATTCCTCACGCACGATCCCGAGCGGATCGCGAGCTATGCGTCCGATCCGCTGATCACGCGGCCGATCGCGGTCAACATGCTGCTCGACCTGCACGACACCGCGCAGCGGATCGTCGCCGACGCGGCCGCGATCACCGTGCCGACGCAGTTGCTGATCTCCGGCGCCGACTGGGTCGTGCATCGCGGCCCGCAGGACCGCTTCTTCGAGCGCCTCGGCGCCGCGCGCAAGGAGCGCATCGTGCTGCCGGGCTTCTATCACGACACGCTCGGCGAACGCGACCGCGCGCAGGCGCTCGCACCGCTGCGTGCATTCGTGCTGCGCGAATTCGATGCGCCGAGCCCGCGCGTGTCGCTCGCCGACGCCGACCGGCGCGGCGCGTTCCACGACGAATACGCGGCGCTCGGCCGCCCGCCCGCGAATGCGTTCGCGCGCGCGTACTGGGCGCTCACGCGCGCCGGCCTGAAGGCCGGCGGTGCGCTGTCGGACGGCATCGCGCTCGGGCTGCGGCTCGGCTTCGATTCGGGCTCGACGCTCGACTACGTGTACCGCAACCGCGCGCAGGGGCGTCTCGGCGTCGGCGCGCTGATCGACCGCACCTATCTCGATTCGCCGGGCTGGGTCGGCATCCGCCAGCGCAAGGTGCATCTGCAGGAACTGATCGGCGCGGCGATCGGCCGCCTGCGCGGCCACGGCGC
>NZ_JAAGPE010000206.1:0-17271 GCF_017104605.1 Burkholderia sp. Ac-20384
TCGGCGGTTCCCCGGCGAGTGTTGGCGGCGTCGGGGGCGTGCATGAATGGCGACGGAGGCGGTCAAGCGGTCAGGCAGTCAGGCGGTCAATCCGTCTTTCCGTCGCCGATGATCAGCGCGTTGAGCACCAGGTCCGAGATCGTGCGGTAAGCCGCGTCGAAATCGTCGTTTCCCAGCGCACGCTTGCCGAGCACCAGCAGCATCTGGGGGGCGAAATCCGCATACGCCTGCGTGGCTGCCCAGATCAGGAAGAACAGGTGCTCGGCATTGACCTGTCGGACCTTGCCTTCCTCGATCCAGCGTTCGAGCACCCGGATGTCGTCGCGCAACACCGGAATCAGTTGCTTGCGGATTTCCTTTCCGTAGGTCTTGGCCCCGCCGATGATCTCCAGCGCAAAAACCCGCGATCCATGCGGGCGATTTCGGGAGAATTCGAGTTTGGCCCGGATATAGGCCGACATGGCTTCCGCGGGCTCGTGATCGGGCGCCGCAAACTCCCGCATCCTGCCGAGCCAGTCCCGCAATACGTCGTCCAGCACGCGCTGGTAGAGCGCCAGCTTCGTGGGGAAGTAGTACATCAGGTTCTGCTTCGACAGCCCGGCGGCCGCTGCGATAGTCGCAACGGAACTGCCCGCGAATCCGTCAATGGCAAACGATTCTTCGGCAGCGGCGAGAATGGTCGCCTCGAGATTGTCGCGCAGCGCTTCGCGCCGGCCGTGAGGCCGGCCGGGCGTTCCTGCAGTCGGCTCGGACGGGTTCGTCACGATGCTTCCTCCCGTATGTCGGACCCGCGGCGTCGCCCGCTCAACGCGTGCCTGCGTCAGGATAGGTGATGCGTTCAGGCGCGCGCTGCATGATGACCTTCCCGGCACGGATCGACAATCGCACCTTGGCCTGCGTGCGAACCACTTCATAGTCGGAATCCGCGTCGAGGATCAGCAGATTGGCCGGCCGCCCGACAGCGATGCCATAGCGGTCCCCCAGGGACATCGCATGGGCGCTGTGCTCCGTCACGAAGTCGAGGCATCGCTGCAGGTCTTCGTAGCCGAGCATGTGGCACACGTGCAAGCCGACGTCGAGGATGCGCAGGATGTTGCCGTTGCCGATGGGATACCACGGATCCTTGATCGAATCCTGTCCGAAGCACACGTTGATGCCGGCGCGATCGAGTTCCGCGACACGCGTAATGCCGCGTCGCTTCGGGAAGGTGTCGAAACGCCCCTGCAGGTGGATGCTTTCGGTCGGACACGAAACAAAATGGATTTCCGACCGCTTCAGCAACCGGAACAGCTTCGAGCAGTAGGCGTTGTCGTAGGAACCCATCGCGGTCGTGTGGCTGGCGGTGACGCGGGTACCCATCTCCCGAATCCGTGCTTCCTCGGCAAGCACTTCCAGGAAGCGCGATTGCGGATCGTCGGTTTCGTCGCAATGAACGTCGACCAGGCAGTCCTTGCGCTCCGCAAGTTCCATCAGGAACTTGATGGAGCTCACGCCCTGGTCGCGCGTGTTCTCGAAATGCGGAATGCCGCCCACGACGTCGGCCCCCATGTCGATTGCGCGCTCCATCAGTGCACGTCCGTTCTCGAACGACTCGATGCCTTCCTGAGGGAAGGCGACGATCTGCAGATCGATGAGATCGCGTGCTTCGTCCCTGACCTCGAGCATCGCCTTCAACGCGGCAAGCGTGTGATCGGTGACGTCCACGTGCGTGCGCACGTGCTGGATGCCGTTGTCGCGCAACATGCCGATCGTGGTGTGGGCGCGGGCTTTCGTATCCTCATGGGTAATGGTGGCCTTGCGCTGGCCCCACCGCTCGATCCCTTCGAACAGCGTGCCGCTCATGTTCCACTCGGGTTCACCGGCGGTCAACGTCGCATCCAGGTGGATATGCGGCTCGACCAGCGGCGGGATGACGAGATGGCTGCCCGCATCGACGACGTCGTCCCCTTGAGACGTCAGCGGCGACGGCTGGAGGCCGATGTCGCGAATCGTGCCCGCATCGATGTCGATCGTGAAGAGGCCGCTACGGCCACGCAATCTGGCGTTGATGATTTTCATGAGGATTCCTGTAGTTTTGTGGGAGGGAGGGCGCGCAGCGGAATCATTCACCCTGAACGGACGGCTCGCGCGTGAACGCGCGGGCAATCTGCAGCAGCACGATGTAGGCTGCGGCGGACGCCGCGATGCCGACGATCGGTGCGATCCACGGCGATGTATAGGCGAGTCCCGCGCCGATTGCATACGCGGCCAGGCCGACCACGTTGAAGCGCGGAAGGCGGGCGGCGGCAAGCGACGGGTATTGCCCGCGATGACGGTACCAGTAGTCCGCCATGATCACGCCGCCGACCGGCGGAATGATCGAGCCGAGCAGCACCAGGAACGGTATCAGCAACTCGTACATCCCGCCGACCGCGAGCACGATGCCGATCGCCGCGCCCACGAGTACGAGCGTGCGGCGCCGTTCGGTGCGCAGCAGATGGCATCCGGCGGCCGCCACGTTGTACATCGTCGGCCCCTGGATGGTCCACAGATTGAGGCACAGCATCACGACTGCCGCGATCGACAGGCCCTGCAGCATCATCACCTCGACGATGTCGGCTTGCTGATAGACGATCGCGCAGTATGCGCCCGCGATGATCATCAGGCCGTTGCCCGCGAAGAAGCCGATCAGGCTGGCCGAGACGGCGCTGCGCGCGCTGCGTGCGAGGCGGGTCCAGTTGGTTGCCTGGGTCGCGCCGCTGGCAAAGGTGCCGATGACCATGGTCACGGCGGCCGAGAACTGCATCGGATGAGACGGCGCGATATGCGTGAGGCCGGCCCACCCGCCGATGTCGCGGGTCGCGATCCACATCGACGTCATCAGGAGCACGAACATCAACGGCACGGAGACGCGCGACAGCACATCCATGCCGCGATAGCCGATGATGGCCGTGATGGAAAATCCGAAGCCGAAGAGGATCATCAGCGGCGTGGTAACGGAGTGCGGCCAACCCAGCAGCTTGACCAACACGATCGCCACCGTCGCGGTTCCCCATGCGTACCAGCCGAGTTCGGCGAAGCCGAGCAGGAAATCGGACAGCTTGCTGCCCACTTCCCCGAAGCAGAATCGCCCCATCAGGACCGCATTCAGGCCGCTGCGGGCGGCAATCAGCGCAAGCGATGCCGCATAGGCGGCGAGCAACAGGTTTCCGATGACGGCGATCTGGATCATGCTGACGACGTCGAAGGCGACACCGATCTTGCCGCCGGCAAACATCGTTCCCGTGAAGAACGTGAAACTCAACAACACCATCGTGATGGACAGAAATCCGGTGCGTTTCTCGAGCGGGACTTCGCTCAGCGAGAATTCTCCGTGATCCGATTCGTCCATCGGGCTTGCATCCCGGTTCGTGGGCATCTTGTCTCCCGTCAGCGATTGGGTTGGGTCTGAAAGGGGTTACGGGGGCCGTGCTTGGATGGGTGACGCGCTGTTTCAGCGCGTCATTCTCGCAGTCCAAAATTTTTACAAGGGTAAAAATTTCGTCCGAATGGATGGCGGGAACATTCACCGGGTCTCCCCGGTTCACGCGCAACGCGTTCGTGTATCGGCTGAGGCGCCGTTTTTTTGCCCGCTTGCCTCCGTGAAATTGCCGTGCTAATTTTTCATGAAATTTCTCGGCGCAATTTTCACGGGAGTCCGCATGTTCGTGCAGTCCGACCGTCACGTCGCAAGCTACTACGCCGGCACCTACCCGGCGCCGATCCCGCATCGTCCGGAACTGGACGAACGCATCGACGCCGACGTGCTCGTCGTCGGCGCGGGTTTCAGCGGGCTGCATACGGCGTTGCGCCTGGCGCTCGCCGGCAAGCGCGTCGTCGTGCTCGAAGCGAGCCGCGTCGCGTGGGCTGCATCGGGCCGCAACGGCGGGCAGGCGCTGCTCGGCTGGTCGTGCGACATGCAGCCGCTCGAGGATTCGCTCGGCCGCGACGGCGCGCGCCTGCTGTGGGACAGCATGCGCTGGGCCGCGGCCGAGGTGCGCGAACTGCCGGCCACGCACGGTTTCGACATCGATTACCGGCCCGGTAGCCTATGGGCGGCCGTGCGGCCGCGGCGCGTCGCGCTGCTCGAGCAGGCTCGCGACGAGGCGGCCGAGCGCTGGGGCTACGATCGGCTGCGCGTGATCGGCCGTGACGAGATGCCCGAATGGATCGGCGGCACGCGTTATCTTGCTGCGCTGCACGATCCCGAGGCCGGCCACCTGAATCCGCTGAAGCTCGCGCTCGGCCTTGCGCAGACGATCGAACGCACGGGCGGCCGCATCTTCGAGCAGAGCCGCGTGCTCGACTGCCGCGAGACGGCTGGCGGCCACATTGCCCGCACGGCGCGCGGCGAAGTGCGCGCGGACGTGCTCGTGCTGGCCTGCAACGCGTATGTCGACCGGCTCGATCGCGATCTCGCGCGCCGGCTGCTGCCGGTCGGCACGTACCAGGTCGCGACCGCGCCGCTCGCGCCCGACGTTGCCCGTTCGCTGCTGCCGCAGAACAGTTGCGTGATCGACAACCAGTTCGTGCCCGATTATTTCCGCCTGAGCCCGGACAACCGGCTGCTGTTCGGCGGCGGCTGCACGTATCTCGGCGGCATTCCGGCCGATATCGCGGCGGCGACGCGCCCGCACCTCGAGCGCGTGTTCCCGCAACTGGCCGGCGTGCCGCTCGATTACGCGTGGGGCGGCCATATCGACATCAGCATGCGCCGCACGCCCGACATCGGCCGCCACGGGCAGCGCTTCTGGCTGCAGGGCTTCTCGGGGCACGGCGTGCTGCCGACGCTCGCCGGCGCGCGCGCGGTGGCCGACGCGGTGCTCGGCGACGAACGCCTGCTCGCGCAGTACCAGCGCATCCGCAATCCGCGCTTCCCCGGCGGCGACCGGCTCGCCGCGCCGCTGGAAGCGATCGGCAAGGCCTGGTACCGTCTGCGCGATACCGTCTGACTGCACCGGAACCCACCATGAATGAACAGGAAGAGATAGAAAGCCTGGCGATCCTGATCCGCGACCTGCGCAAGCATCGCAAGGTCACGCTCAACGATCTCGCGGAACGGATCGGCCGCTCGGTCGGCTTTCTGTCGCAGGTCGAGCGCGGGCTGTCGCGCCCGACGGTGGCGGATCTCACCGCGATCGGCGAGGTGCTCGGTGTGCCGACCACCTATTTCTACAGCCTGAGCAAACCGCGCAGCGTGCCGTGGGTGACGCGGCCCGACGAGCGGCGCACCGTGTATTACGCGGCCGGCATTACCGACATCCTCGTGTCGCCGAACATGCGCTCGCGCTTCTCGATCCTCGAAAGCCATCTCGCGCCGGGTGCGAGCAGCGGCGAGCGGCCCGTCGACGACAGCGACGAGCAGGGCGGTTTCGTGCTCGAAGGCGAGCTGACGGTGTGGATCGACGGCGACGATACGCCCGTCACGCTCGGCCCGAACGACGCATTCCAGCTTCCCGCGCACAAGCGCTTTCGCTATGCCAACCTGACCGACGCGCCGACGCGCGTGATCTGGGTATTCACCTGAGTTGTCGGCGGGGCGGGCGGTGCTCCAGGCCGCCGCGCCACGCAGCCTGTTTGCAGTACTGATTGAAATGCGGCGTGCGTGGTCCGGCGTGCCGCGTGAATCCGGTTCGCCGCGTTGCGGCACCGCCATACAAGACATGGAAAGGATGAGACATGGCTGACGTCGTTCCCGCGCTGGTCGATGAAGTCCGCGCATTCCGGCAGGCGCACCCCGAGATCCGTTATGTCGACCTGATCTGCCTCGACCTGCCCGGACATTTCTATGGCAAGCGCTACCCGATCGATGCGCTCGAAAAGGTGGCGGCTGGCTCGCTGCTGAAGCTGCCGCAGAACTGCATCCTGCTCGGCACGCAGGGCGGGCTCTACAAGATCGGCGACTACTGTTTCAACGACGGCGACCCGGACGCCGTGCGACGGCTGATCCCCGGCACGCTGAAGCCGGTGACCTGGGAGAAGCAGCCGCTCGGGCAGATGCTGATCACGACGGACGGCACCGACGCGCCGGTCGAGTTCGAGCCGCGCGAGGTGCTCGCGCGCGTGCTGAAGCGGCTCGCGCGGCGCGGCATCCGGCCGGTCGTCGCGTTCGAGCTCGAGTTCTACCTGTTCGCCGCGCAGCTCGAAGAGGGGATGCCGAAGTATCCGCGCGACCGCCTGTCCGATGATCGCGACGATCAGCCGAACATGCATATCGAGCGCCTGTCGCGCTTCTCCGACGTGCTGCACGAAATGGTCGACGTCGCGTGCGTGCAGGGAATCGACGCGACCGTGATCACTGCCGAGCTCGGGCCGGGCCAGTTCGAGATCAACTTCGGCCATTGCGACGACGGACTGCGCGCGGCCGACTGGTCGGCGATGTTCTGCCGCAGCACGCGCGGCGTCGCGTTGCAGCACGGTTATCGCGCGAGCTTCATGGGCAAGCCGTACCTGCATGCGCCGGGCAGCGGGATGCACGTGCACGTGAGCCTCTACGACGAGGCGGGGCGCAACCTGCTCGCGGCGGACGGGCAGCGGCCGCTGCGACACGCGGTGGCCGGATGCCTCGCCCTGCTGCCGCATTGCATGCCGGTGTTCGCGCCGAATCACAACGCGTTCCGGCGTTACGGTTCGATGGTGAACGCGGCGAGCCGCGCGAGCTGGGGCTTCGAGGATCGTGATGCGTGCATCCGGATTCCCGAATCGGATGCGCGCAACCTGCGGATCGAGCACCGGCTCGCGAGTGCGGACGCGAACCCGTATCTCGTGCTCGCGGCGATTCTCAGCGGGATGGAGCACGGGCTCGACGCGAAGCTCGAGCCGATCGCGCCGCTCAACGAGGATCGCGGCAGCGGGATCGATTTCCCGAAGGAGATGCTGTCGGCCGTCGCGTCGATGCAGGATCATGCGGCCGTGCGCGAAGGGCTCGGCAGCGAGTTCGTGATGGTGTATTGCGAGAACAAGCGGCAGGAAGAGCTGGATTTCCGCAATGAAATCGGGGCGCGGGAGTATCGGTGGTTCTTGTGATCGACTGATCGACCGGGCACTCGCCCGCTGCGCAAGCCGCCGGACGACGAGCCGGCGCGACAACTGGCATCACGCCGGCCGCATGCACGACCGCATGCACGGCCGGCGCGCAGCGCGCACGCGCATCGCACGCCGCCCGGCGCGTGCGCCTGCCCTTCGTTCGACCCTGCGTCGGTCAGCCGACCGCCGCGGCCCGTATCGTCCATGCACGCCCCTTCAGGGGCGCGTTCACTTTCGGACGAATAGGCAACATTCTCACAATTTCGAGTCTTACCGGCGCGGTACGTGCCGACTATAGTTTTCCGGTTTCCCCGTCCTTTACCGCGCGCGTTCGGCGATGCGAGCTTTCGCATCGATGCATCGTGCGCGCAAGCGTCGCGGGTTCGTCCAGTGCGTTCGTGCCGCGAGGCATGCCTGCGACCAGCCGGATGTGTCGTCCGGCCTGCTGCAGCCGGCTGTCGAACCCGGTTCCCCACAGAATAGGTCAGACAGAATGACAGATATCACCATCAACGGTCAGCGGCATCAGTTCGCTGGCGATCCCGACATGCCGCTGCTCTGGTACCTGCGCGACGAGCTCGGGCTGACGGGAACGAAATTCGGCTGCGGCATGGCGCTGTGCGGCGCATGCACGGTGCATGTCGAAGGTCAGCCGATGCGCGCGTGCGTGACGCCGATCGGTACGCTCGATGGCCGCAACGTCACGACGATCGAGGCCGCACACGAGAAGAAGGTCGGCCAGGCCGTGCAGAAAGCGTGGATCGACGAACAGGTGCCGCAGTGCGGCTATTGCCAGTCCGGGCAGGTGATGTCGGCGGTCGCGCTGCTGACCGTGAAACCCGATCCGACGGATGGCGACATTGATGCCGCGATGAGCGGGAACATCTGTCGCTGTGCGACCTATCAGCGGATCCGCGTCGCGATCCACAAAGCCGCGGAGAACCTCAAGGCATGAGCCAGTCCACACGCTCCCGGCAATCGGCCGGCACGCCGGAATCCGCTGACGGCATCGCATCGGCTTCGCGCCGCACGTTTCTCGGCAACATGGCCGCGCTCACGCTCGCGGTCGGTTTCAGCGGCGAGATCGCGCTCGCCAAATCGGTCGCGCCGGCAACCGCAGGCGTGTCGTTCGAGCCGAACGCTTTTATTCGCATCGGCGCCGACGGCATCGTCAGCGTCGTGTCCGAGTACCTCGAAATGGGGCAGGGCACGTTCACCGGCATCGCGACGCTCGCGGCGGATGAACTCGACATCGGTCTCGACAAGGTGCGGGTCGTGGCGGCACAGGCCGATGCGACGCGCTACGTGAACCCGATGTTCGCGAAGATGGGCTGGAAGATCCAGGCGACGGGCGGCAGTACCGCGATGGCTGGCTCGTGGACGGTGATGCGCGAAGCGGCCGCCACCGCGCGCGCGATGCTGCTGTCGGCCGCCGCACGGAAGTGGAAGGTCGATCCGGCGTCGCTGCGCATCGAGGACGGCGTGATCGTCCACGCCGCATCGGGCCGCCGCGCGGGCTTCGGCCAGCTCGCCGCCGATGCGGCGCGCGAGCCGGTGCCGCCGAAGGTCGCCGTCAAGCAGCGGGCCGACTTCAAGCTGATCGGCAAACGCGACACGCGGCGCGTCGATATTCCCGCGAAGGTCAACGGTTCGGCGATCTATACGCAGGACGTGAAGCTGCCCGGCATGCTGGTCGCGGTGATCGCCCATCCGCCGCGCATGTGGGGCAAGGTCCGTCACGTCGACGCGAGCAAGGCGAAGGCGATCCCCGGCGTGGTCGCGGTCGTCCAGGTGCCGGGCGACGACAACGTGCAGGGCGGCGTCGCGGTGCTGGCGCGCAATACGTGGGTGGCGCGCCAGGGGCGCGACGCACTGAAGATCACGTGGGACGATACGCACGCGCTGGCGCTCGGTTCCGCCGACATCTCGAAGCAGTACCGGGCCGCGCTCGGCAAGCCGGGCGTGGTCGCTGTCACGCGCGGCAACGTGGTGAGCGAAGCGCCTTCGGGCGGCAAATTCATCGACGCGACCTACGAGCAGCCGTATCTGTCGCACGCGCCGATGGAGCCGCTGAATTGCGTCGTGTGGTTGCATGCGGATCGCTGCGAGATCTGGAACGGCGAGCAGTGGCATACCGGCGACCAGGTCATCGTCGCGAAGGAAGTCGGCCTCAAGCCGGAGCAGGTGACGATCAACCAGCTGTACGCGGGCGGCAGCTTCGGCCGCCGCGCAAACCCGGTCGGCGACTACGTGTGCGAGGCGGCGCGGATCGCCCGCGCTGCGCGTGCGCAAGGGATCGACGCGCCGGTCAAGCTCGTGTGGATGCGCGAGGACGACATGCGCGCCGGCTTCTACCGGCCGGCGACCCTGCACCGGGTCCGGCTCGCCGTGGACAAGGGCGGGAACCTCGTGTCGTGGAACCAGGACGTGGTGGGGCAGAGCTTCTTCGCGCCGCTGCCGTCCGGCGTCGATCCGACGCTCGTCGAAGGGTCCGCCGATATTCCGTACGAGATCCCGCACTTCAAGGTGACGCAGCACATCCAGACGCTCGCGGTGAAGACGCAATGGATGCGCTCGGTCGGCCATACGCATGCGGCGTTCGTCGGCGAGACGCTGATGGACGAGGCCGCGCATGCGGCAGGCAAGGACCCGTACGCGTTCCGCCGTGCGTTGCTCACGAAGATGCCGCGCCATCGCGGCGTACTCGACCTGGTCGCGCAGAAGGCCGGCTGGTCGGCCCCGCTGCGTGCCGGTGCGCCCGGCACGAAGCGCGGGCGAGGCATCGCGCTGCAATTCGCGTTCGGCACGTATGTGGCGCAGGTCGCGGAAGTCACGGTGCTGCAGGACGGCACGTTCACGATCGACCGCATCGTCTGTGCGGTCGATTGCGGCACCGTCGTGAATCCCGACGTGGTCGCGTCGCAGGTGGAAGGCGGGATCGGCTTCGGCCTCACGTTCCTGCGCGCGGCAATCACGCTGGAGAACGGGCGTGTGCAGCAAGGCAACTTCAACGACTACCCGGTCCTGCGCATGAACGGCATGCCGCATGTCGAAGTGCACGTCGTGCCGTCGCAGGAGCCGCCGAGCGGTATCGGCGAACCCGGCGTGCCGCCGGCCGCGCCGGCCGTCGCGAACGCGCTGACGGCCGCAACCGGCACCACGTTCCGGTCGCTGCCGATGCGAGACACGCTGCGTCCGGCCTGACCGTTCGCGTTCCTATCGAATTCAAGAGAAGCATCCATCGTGAAATTTCGTCGAGTCATCGGCTATGCCGTTGCGGCCGTCATCGTGGTCGCGGCCGGTGTGGCCGGCCGCGCGTGGCTGACCCCCGCTGGCACCGAACCCCAACCGCCGGTCGCCGGCACGCCGGCCGACCTGTCTGCGACCCTCGCGCGCGGCGAGTATCTGGCGAAGGCCGCCGACTGCGTCGCGTGCCATACGGCCGTGGGCGGCACGCCTTACGCCGGCGGCAGGCCGTTCAAGCTGCCGTTCGGGCAGCTGTATTCCACCAACCTCACGCCGGACAAGGCAACCGGCATCGGCAACTGGTCGGACGACGCGTTCGTTCGCGCGGTGCGCGAAGGCGTGGGTTCGCACGGCAACCTGTATCCGGCGATGCCGTATACGTCGTATGCCGAAATGAGTCGCGACGACGTGCTGGCGATCCGGCAGTACCTGATGACGCTCGAACCGGTGCATCAGGCCCCGCCCGACAACGCACTGTCGTTCCCGTTCAACCAGCGCTGGGGCCTGGCCGCGTGGAACGCCGTGTTCTTCCGCGGGCAGCGCTTCGCGCCGGATCCGAAACAGAGCGTGGAGTGGAATCGCGGCGCCTATCTGGCCGGCGCGCTCGGCCATTGCGGCGAATGCCATACGCCGCGCAACGTCGGCTTCGCGATGAAGTCGCGCGACTATCTGTCCGGTGCCGACATCGAAGGCTGGAAGGCATACAACACGACGTCCGACCAGGCATACGGCCTCGGCTCGTGGACCGACGAACAGATTGCGCAGTACCTGTCGCGCGGCCATGCACCGGGACGCAGCTCGGCGGCCGGCCCGATGGCGGACGTGGTCGAGCACAGTCTGCAGTACCTGACGCAGAACGACATCGCGTCGATGGTCGTGTATCTGCGCAGCGTGAGTCCGGTCACGGGCGGGCAGACGGGCAAGATCGAACTCGATCCGTCGGCCGCGCGTGCGTCGAACGCGGTGCTGCCGGGGGCGGCGTCGCTGCCGCAGGCGCTCGAACGCGGCCAGCGGCTCTTTGCCGGCGACTGCGCGGGCTGTCACCAGTGGAACGGTGCCGGTCGCCAGAGCGAATATGCGTCGCTCGTCGGCGCGCATGCGGTCAACGATCCGTCCGGCGCGGCGCTCGTTCAGGTGCTGCTGCACGGCACCAGCCTGACCGTCGGCGGCCGCACGCAGCAGATGCCGGGTTTCGGCGCCGCGTACAGCGATGCGGATATCGCGGCGGTCGCGAACTTCGTGCTGAGTCACTTCGGCTCGAAGCAAGGCGTGGTCACCGTCGAGCAAGTCGGCAAGGCGCGTGTGCAATGACGGTCGGGTACACGCGAAAGGCAGCCCGGTTTTACCGGGCCTGAACGGTTGCGTCAGGACGATCCGGGAAGTCGTGTGCGGTTCATCGACCGACGCGACTTCCCGGCGTACCGCGTCATCATTAAGGCCTATCGATCCCGAAGGAACGGCATCGGCAGGCCCGCCCCCCAAGCGTTCGCGAGTGCTTCGATTTCGGCTGTCGGATCGACCTGCCGGGCGGCGTCGTGCGTGTCGTTGCCGAATAGCCGCTGGGCGAACTCGCGTGCGCGCAGCGTGATCGCCGCGGTTTTCCGGGTGCGCCGCTGCGTGAACGACGCGAGCGCTGCGTCGAGGTCGCTACCGTTACCCTTCCCATGCTCGTCGAGGCAACGGGCGAGATGCCACGCGTCCTCGAGCGCCTGGCACGCACCTTGTCCGGAGGTGGGGAGTGGTGCGTGCGCGGCATCGCCGATCAGCAGCACATTGCCGCGATGCCATACATCGACGGGATCGAGATCGTGCACGTGGATCTTCGCGATCGTGCCCGGTGGCGTTGCGCGCATCACGTCTGCGATGGGGGCGGGCCACCCGTCGAAGAGCCGTTCCAGCAGCGGACCGTGATCACCCGGCGCCGCATCGTCGTTGTCGTGATGGTCGATTTCAGCCTCGGCCCGGGCCGCCGCCCAGTACATGCGATGCCGGTCCACCGCGACGATGCCGAATCGCTCGCGCTGGCCCCAGTAGTCGAATATCGACACATCGTCGACCAGCGGTGCATCGCTCTGCGCCACGCCGATCCAGTTGACGAATCCCTGATAGACGGGAGTGGCGTCGCCGACCACATGGCGTCGCGCGACGGAGTTCATGCGGCCGTCCGCGCCGATCACGAGATCGGGGACGATCGTTGCGCCGTTGTCGAAATGAACCACGGGGCGGCCGTCGATGCCGGTGTCGATCGCCGTCGCGCAGTGGCCGAAGCAGACTTCGATGTCGTGCGCGGCGACGTGCCGCGCCAGCACGGCCTGCAGGTCGCGCCGCAGTATCGAGCGCGTTGGGAACCCCATATGGCGATCGAGTTCGCCGATGTCGACGCGCTTGATCGGGGCGCCGTCCCGATCCATGCACCGCATTGCGCGCAGGTGGCCGCTGACTTCGGCGATGTCCGGCAGGAGGCCGAGTTGCTCGAGCGCGAAGCCGGCATTCGGCCATAACACGACGCCGGCGCCCATCGTCGTCTCGGACGGCCTGCGTTCGTAGAGCCGGATCCGGTGCCCTTGCCCGGCAAGCGCGAGCGCGGTACTCATGCCGGCCACGCCGGCGCCGAGAATGGCGATATCCATGTTGATGCTCCCGTAGGTGTTGGCGCGTGCTCGCGTCGTCGCGGGTTTGTGCGTCGGCGGCCGCGCCTTGACTGGATCCGCATCGTAAATTACGGTCACGAACGGGATAAGCCGCGAAAAACGGCGAGCTTTGATATCTAAAACGGGATAATGATGCGCAGCAAGCTGGATCTGAACGCGGTGCGCGTGTTCGTGTCGGTCGTCGACGAAGGCAGCTTTGCCGGCGCCGCGCGCGTGCTGTCGATACCCGGTTCCAATGTGAGCCGCCATGTGGCGCAACTGGAATCGAGGCTGGGTGTGCGCTTGCTGGAGCGCAGCACGCGGCACCTTCGCATGACGGAGGCCGGGCGCCTGTTACATGAGCGCGCGAAGCCGATGCTCGACGCGCTGACGCTCGCCGAATTCGAACTGACCTCGCAGCAAACCGAGTTGCGTGGCGTGCTGAAGCTCTGCGTGCCCGGCGAAATCGGGCCGCGCATGCTCGGGCCGATCGTCGCGGAATTCGCGAGCCGCCATCCGCGTGTCGAAATCGATTGCGATACCAGTCTCGCGGGCGTCTCGACGTTGCGCGACGATATCGACCTGTCGATCATCGTCAATCGCGGCAAGCTGGACGACAGTGCGTTCGTCGTCAGGCCGCTCGTGAGCTTGCCGAGCGTCGTCGTGGCGGCGCCGTCGCTGATCGAACGCACGGGCATGCCGACCCGGACGGAGCAGCTTAGGCAATTACCGTGCATCACGACGTTGAGCACGCTGAAAGGGCAGCCGTGGCAATTCGCCGACGATGACGGGCGGATTCACAAGATTCCGGTCGCGAGCCGGTATCGCGTCAATAGCGGCGAGATGGCCGGGCTGGCCGCGGTGAACGGGATCGGCTTCGCGATTCTCGTCGAACGCGGGTGTGCGGCGGAGCTGGCCGCCGGGCGGCTGGTGCGCGTGCCGCTCGAGATGACGCCGGCGCCGCTCGAACTGCTGGGCGCCTATTCGAGCCGCAATTCGGTCAACGCGAAAATTCGCGAGTTGCTGCAGTTGATGCAGGCGCGTCTGGCGCCGGACGGCGCGATACCGTCATGACGATCGTTTCGGCAATGCGCGCCAGTAACGCACTTCTTCGATTGGCGTGCCGTCGATCTCGAACGTCTTGATGTCGTCTTCGGCGACGAAGCCCTCGCGTTCATAGAACGACCGCGCACGACGGTTTTTGAACAGCACCCAGAGCGACACCCATGCGTGGCCCATGTCGTGCAGCGCACCGCATGCATGATCGACCAGCGCCGCGCCGACGCCTTGCCCGCAATGCGTCGGATGCAGGTAGATCGCTTCGATTTCGCCCCAGGTGCGATCCTTGTCGGTGTCGCGGGTCGGACCGTAGGCGATCCAGCCTGTCGGTTCGCTTTCCGAGAACGCGAGCGCGACACGCGGCCGTCCTGCGTCGAGCGCGTGACGCCACGAAGCGGTGCGCTTCTCGACCGACAGGCCGGCGAGGAACGGGGCCGGCATGATGCCCGGATAAGTGGCCTGCCACGATGCGACGTGGATCGCGGCGATGGCCGGGGCATCGGCGGGCGTGGCGGGGCGGATGTCGATTTTCATCAGGTTCATTGGTCTGCGCCGTAAAGAGAATAGAACCGATACGGCAGGTCGCCCAGTTCGCTTTCAATGCGCTCGTACTGGCAAAGCGACTGGAGCCACGCGAGAAACGTGGCCTCGGTCATGAACGCTCGCAGCGTGTCGACTGCTGCCTCGCGATGCGCGGGAGGAATGAAATCATGTGTAGTGGTGCCGCGGCCGGGCGAACCGGTCAGGCAGCGAGACCCCTGCCAGTCGATTCGCGGGTAGTCGGCGCGGCTGAATGCCGACGGATGCCGGATACGACCGGAGAGCATGTCGTTCGCGCCGACAAACCAGAGCATGAGCTGCGCGCGCCAGCGCGGATCGTCAATGCTCAGCACCGATGTCAGCCACGTATGAAGTTCCGACGTATCCAGGTACTTGATGCACAGGAACATCGACGACGAGAATTTGCCGCTTGCATTGAACCAGTCGCCTGTATTGAATGACTGTTCGTGAGCGTGGTTGAAGCACGCGGCCGTATCGAGTGCACCGGATGGCCAGCATCGGGCATCCATCAGGCATTGCCCGAACGTGTCGAGCACATCGCGGCGAAACCCCGGGTACGGTTCGGGTGATACGCGATCGGGGTGCTGCGAAACGAACCCCGTGATCAACCACTCCAGCAGCGCGTGGTGCTGCCCATCGTGGCTGCGCGGGGTCAGGTGCGCCAGCAAGTAGTGGTACCACCGCTGCCATTCGTCGCTCGGGCCGAACGAGAACGTGCCGACGACGATTTCTTCGAGCGGCGTGTCGAGCTTCGCGATGTCGATCGATTGCAGATCGTCTTGCAACTCGGCGAATAGCCGTCGCGATTCTCCCATGAACCACGCTTCGCCCATCGGCTTGTCCGGGCGCGGAAATGCCGAGCGCAGTCTGGCCAATGCGGAAGGGGAACATCCGCTTCCGGGGATCCATCGAAACGGGGCTGACTGAGTACGCATCAATAAGCCATGAAGTCGTCACGCGTTGCTGCCGGATTCATTCCACTGGATCCAGGCTGCCGTCGATCGAAAAACGGTAGTTGATATCCACCTGCGATGCATCGCCCGGTGCGGCGGTTTTCTTCAGCACGAATTCGAACGCAGGTTCGAACCAGCCGTTGCGCGGGACTTCTCCGCCGAGGATGTCGACCTCATACCAGCCGTTGTCGATCTCGATCACGGGCCTGCCCGGCTCACGGTAACGCGCGAGCAGTGCGTTGACCGTTGCGTCGTTGAAGCGTTCAAGAATCCGCCACGTGTAGAGCATGATCGAACGATGTTCGACGCGTAGCACGTACCCGCCGCGCCGATGTTGCAGGCGGCTTCCCGTCTTCAACAATTCGGGTGTTGCGCCATCCAGCGTGAAGATCACCGTGTACGGATGGTTCTCGATGCCGGCCAGCGGAATGACGATGCCTTCCAGCACGGCACGGTCGCCGATGTCGCTCGACGTGAACGCAGTCGCGACGTCGTCAGGCAGCTTGTGCTGTTCCTTGAAGCGCTTCAGCAGCAGAAGATTGCCGACGAGAAAATAGTCGACCAGATCGTTGAGGACTTCAGAGAACTCATGTCGCATCGCCACTCCTTGCACAGTGCCGAAGCAGAAAGTTCGAAAAGGCATGAAGCGCTGCGCCGCGAAACGCTTCGCGGCGCGGCACGCGCGACGCCCTTAGTCGCCGAGCTTCGACGTCACGCAACCCGTGCTCGTGCACTCACGTTCACGCTCGCGCAGGAACGACAGGCGCGACTGCGTCATGTCGGTCGCGCACTGGATATCCACGAGGTAGCCGTTGTTGCGCGTCTCGCTGCACTGCGCATCGCGTTGCTTCAACCACGCGAGCTGGCCGGCCTTCAGCGTCGCCTGCTGGTCGCTGCTCAGTTGCTTGCGCAGGCGGCCGTACTCGTCGTTGAGGTCACGGTCGGTCTGCGAGAACTGGGTGCTGCTGCAATACACCTGGTCGAACGCGCTGTGCGGCTTCGCGCAGCCGGCTGCGTGTGCGGTGAATGGAGCGGCAAGCGCGAGCAGTGCGCAGGATGCGAGCAGATTCTTCATTTTCATGGTGATGCTCCTGACTGGGTGAAAACCGTTGGGCCCGACGGGCCTTGTCGTTGTTTATTGCGGTGCCGTGCACGCGTCGATCCCGCCGGCGATCGCGGTGGACAGCTTCTGGATCGTCTCGCGTCGCGCAAGCCGGGCTTCCTCGTCCGGATTGACGATCACGCCGGCCTCGACGAGCACCGCCGGAATCGGTGCGGTGCGCAGCACGACGAGATCGTCGAAGCGGTGGATGCCGAGCTGCGGGTCGATCAGCGGGCGATTCTCGCCGCGGATCGGCTGTGCGTGATACAGCGACGGCCGCTCGCCGGACGCGACCAGCCGCTCGGCGATCGCTTTCGCGCAACGCAGGCTTTCCGCGTAGTGCGGATTGCGTTCCGACACGAACACCGAGAAGCCGCGGAATTCGCGCTGCCGGCCCGCGTCGATGAACTGCTGCTGCATCGAGTCGTGATGGATCGACACGAACAGGTTCGCGTCGGGCGCCTGCGTCGAACGCTGGTCGAGCGCGATCTCGCGGCCGTCAGCTGACGTGCGCAGCACGCGGTCGCCATGCGCGGTGAGTTTTTCGGCGACCGCTGCGGACAGGTCGAGGTTGTACAGGTACTCGACGCGGCCGCTCGCCCCGGTGGAGCCCGGGTGAGCCGGTGTATGGCCGGTGTCGACGACGATGTAGCGCCCGGAGGCGGGCGCGGTGCCG